>NZ_LZKV01000181.1:0-28498 GCF_001672995.1 Mycobacterium sp. 1482292.6
GGCGGTGGCGTCCAGCTCGACCTTGCGCACCCGCACGATCTCCGGGGTCACCTCGACGCATTCGTCTTGCGCGCAGAATTCCATGGCCTGCTCGAGATCGAGTTCGAGCGGCCGGGCCAGCGTTTCGATGACATCGGCGGTCGACGACCGCATGTTGGTCAGCTTCTTCTCGCGGGTGACGTTGATGTCGAGATCCTCTGCGCGCGGGTTGATCCCGACGACCATGCCCTCGTAGGTGTCCTGGCCCGGCTCGACGAAGAACTGGCCGCGGTCGGCGAGCTGGATCATGGCGAACGGGGTGATGGTGCCCGCGCGGTCGGAGACCAGCGAGCCGGTGTGGCGGGCGCGGATCTCCCCCGCCCACGGCCGGTAGCCGTCGAACACCGCATTGGCGATTCCGGTGCCGCGGGTCAGCGTGAGGAAGTCGGTGCGGAACCCGATCAGGCCGCGGCTGGGGACGATGAAGTCCATCCGGACCCAGCCCGCCGCGTGGTTGGTCATCTCTTCCATGCGCCCCTTGCGGGCGGCCATCAGCTGGGTGATGGCGCCGACGAATTCCTCAGGGCAGTCGATGGTCATCGCCTCGAAGGGCTCGTGCAGCTTGCCGTCGATCGTCTGGGTGACGACCTGGGGCTTGCCGACGGTGAGCTCGAAGCCCTCGCGGCGCATCTGCTCGACGAGCACCGCCAGCGCGAGCTCGCCGCGGCCCTGCACCTCCCAGGCGTCGGGCCGGTCGATGTCGACGACCTTGATCGAGACGTTGCCGACGAGCTCGGCGTCCAGGCGCGACTTCACCATGCGCGCGGTCAGCTTGTGCCCCTTCACCTTGCCGGCCAGCGGCGAGGTGTTGGTGCCGATGGTCACCGAGATGGCGGGCTCGTCGACGGTGATGCGCGGCAGCGCGTGCGCGTGGTCCGGATCGGCCAGCGTGTCACCGATCATGATCTCCGGAATGCCCGCGACCGCGACGATGTCGCCGGCGATGGCCTCGTCGGTGGGCGTGCGTTCCACACCCTCGGTCACCAGCAGTTCGGTGATCTTGGCGTTCGTGATGACGGGATGCCCGTCCACCTCGCGCATCCAGGCGACCTGCTGGCCCTTGCGGATCCGGCCCTTGTAGATGCGGATCAGCGCGAGCCGGCCGAGGAAGGCCGAGGCGTCGAGGTTGGTGACCAGCGCCTGCAGCGGCGCCTCGGGATCGCCCTGCGGCGGCGGGATGTGCTCGAGCAGGACGTCGAACAGCGGATCGAGGTTGTCGCCCTCGGGGTTCTCGCCATTGGCCGGCTCGGTGGTGCTGGCGATGCCCGCCCGGCCCGAGGCGTACAGCGTCGGCAGGTCCAGGGCGTGCTCGGCCGCCTTCTGCGCTTCCTCGTCGAGGTCGGAGGCCACGTCGAGCAGCAGGTCGTGGCTCTCCGAGACGACCTCGGAGATCCGCGCGTCCGGGCGGTCCGTCTTGTTGACGACCAGGATCACCGGAAGGTGGGCGGCCAGGGCCTTGCGCAGCACGAACCGGGTCTGTGGCAGCGGGCCCTCCGAGGCGTCGACCAGCAGCAACACCCCGTCGACCATCGACAGGCCGCGCTCCACCTCGCCGCCGAAGTCGGCGTGGCCGGGCGTGTCGATGACGTTGATGACGGTCGTCGTTCCGTCCGCATTCTTGCGATGCACGGCCGTGTTCTTGGCCAGGATCGTGATGCCTTTTTCCTTCTCCAGGTCCCCGGAGTCCATCAGGCGCTCGACGGCGTCGTCCCCGCGGTGGTGCAGCGCGCCCGACTGCCGCAGCATCGCGTCGACCAGGGTGGTCTTTCCGTGGTCGACGTGGGCGACGATGGCGACGTTGCGAAATAGCACGTCGGTGATTGTGGCAGCGGGGGGCCTTTCAAAGCGAACTGGCCAGCGAACCGGCTGGTAGCCGGGCGCCGTTCGGTGACCGACGGCTCGGGTGTGCGGTGGCGGCGGCCCGGGTCGGCGTGTCGTCGCCCTGGCCGCACAATCGACGCGCGGGGCGAACCCTTACCAGCCCCGCCGGCGCGGCGCCGTGCCGACGAGTTGACCCTTACCCGCCGCCTCGCGGCTGCGGTAGACGATGTAGGGCCGGAACAGGTAGACGACCGGGGCGCTGAACACGTGCACCAGCCGGGTGAACGGCCACAGCGTGAACAACACCATGCCGATCAGGGCGTGCAACTGGTAGTCCAGCGGCGCGTTGACCATCACCTCGCCGTGCGGTTGCAGGATCCAGATCCGGCGGAACCACAACCCGACCGTGTAGCGGTAGTGGAATTCCCCGCCGTGCGGGCCGGTGCCGATCAAGTCGCAGTACAGGCCCACCACGATCGCCAGCACCAGCACCGTGTACATCACCTTGTCGCTGCGGCTGGTGGCCATGGAGACCGCCGGGCGGGTGAACCGCCGGTAGATCAGCAACCCGATGCCGACCAGCGTCGCGACGCCGGCCATCGACCCGGCGATGACCGCCTGCAGGTGATAGAAGTGGTCGCTCATCTTCATCATCTGGGTGACCTTCGGCGGAATGAACAGGCCCATCACGTGTCCGGCGAACACCGCCAGGATGCCGAAATGAAAGATGGGGCTGGCGATGCTGAGCAGTCGCGACTCGTAGATCTGCGACGACCGCGAGGTCCAGCCGAATTTGTCATACCGGTAGCGCCACCAGGTGCCCACGATCAGCACCGACAGCGTGACGTAGGGCGCGATGTCCCAGAACAGGACGTTGCTAAACACTTGGCGATCCTTCGCGGGGTGGCACGGTCAAGGTAAACGGTTGCAGGCCAACGGCTTCCGCCGGCGGCCCGGCTTGGGCCAGGCGCTCGGCGCGGCGCACTTCCTGATCGGTCGCGTCGGGCAGGGTCGCGCAGACCGCCGCCACCGTCGGTTCGTAAGGCGACTCGGCGTCGGCCAGGGCGCCGCGCAGCACGTCGATCGGCACGCGGTGCCGGCTCAGCAGTCGCCGCCCGGCGTCGGGATCGACGGTGGCGGCGAATTCGAGCACCACGGCCAGATGATCGGGCGCCTCACCGCCCGGCGGCTGCACCCCCGCCTCGCGGTAGGCGGTGGCGAACGCCAGCATCTCCCGGCCGCGGTTGCGGGTATCGCCCGCGGTCCAGTAGGTCAGGTACATGGTGGCGCGCCGGCGCATGTCGAACGTCGCGACGTAGTCCATCGCCGCGGTCATCGGCTCGACCGCACGCAGCGCCGCGACCGTCCGCCCCAGCAGCGCCGCCGGCGGACCGCTGACATGGCTCAGCAGCTCCTCGACGGTGTCCAGGCGCCCGGCCAACCCGTCGTCAGGGTAGGCCAGCAGCAGGGAGGCCGCCTGCCACACCAGGCGATCCTGCATCGCCCGGGTGGTGGAACGCTCGCGCAGCGCCGAAAGCAGCTTCATCGCTGCCGCCCTTCGGGGAACATGCCGGCGGGCACCTGGCCGCCGTCCCAGTTGAGCAGGTTCACCCGCGTCGACCGCCGTCCGTTGCCGGGGTCTTGTTCAGGAGAGCCGCGCTGCTTGAGGGTGTGGAAGGTCTCCACGGACACCGGCACCGGATCGGACTCGTACATGCCCGGCCCGCCGTCGCCGGTCAACGAGCAGCCCGCCATCTCCTCGAGATCGCGGGCCTGCGGCGCGAACGCGGTCGGAATCACATAGCGCTCTTCGTATTTCGCGATGGCCAGCAGCCGGTACATCTCGTAGATCTCTTCTTCGGTCAGGCCGACCGAATGCGGGATGTGCGGTTGGGTTTCGCGCCCGAGGTTGATGTCGCGCATGTAGGAGCGCATCGCCGCCAGCCGGCGCAACACGCCTTCGACCACGGCGGTGTCGCCGGCGGTGAACAGTTCGGCCAGGTACTGCATCGGGATGCGCAGCGCGTCCAGCGCACCGAACAGGTTGCCGAGGTCTTCCCCGTCGTGGCCGTCGCGGCTGACCGCGTCGACCACCGGCGAGAGCGGCGGGATGTACCAAACCATCGGCATGGTCCGGTATTCCGGGTGCAGCGGCAGCGCCACCTTGTAGGTGTGGATCAGCGCGTAGACCGGGGAACGCTGGGCGGCCTCGATCCACCCGTCCGGGATCCCCTCGGCGCGCGCGCCGGCGATGACGTCCGGGTCATGCGGGTCGAGCAGGATCTCGCACTGCGCCGGATAGAGATCGGTGTCCTTTTCCACCGACGCGGCTTCCAGCACCCGGTCGACGTCATAGAGGACCACGCCCAGGTAGCGCAGCCGCCCCACACAGGTCTCCGAGCAGATGGTCGGCAACCCGACCTCCATCCGCGGGTAACAGAGCGTGCACTTCTCGGCCTTACCCGTCTTGTGGTTGAAATAGACCTTCTTGTAGGGACATCCGGACACACACATCCGCCAGCCGCGACATCGGTCCTGGTCGACCAGCACGATGCCGTCCTCGCTGCGCTTGTACATCGCACCCGAGGGGCACGACGCCACGCAGGACGGGTTGAGGCAGTGCTCGCAGATCCGGGGCAGGTAGAACATGAAGGTTTCTTCGAGCGAGAGCTTGACCTCTTCGCTGACCTTTTTCAGGATCGGGTCCCCGGCCAGGATCTCCGGCGACCCGGCCAGGTTGTCGTCCCAGTTCGGTCCCCACGAAACCTTCATCGGCTCACCGCTGATCAGGCTTCGGGGCGCCGCCGTCGGGAAGGTGTCACCCGCCGGGGCGGTGGTCAGGTTCTCGTAGTCGTAGGTCCAGGGCTCGTAGTAGTCGCCGATGACCGGCAGCTTCGGATTGGCGAAGATGCGCAGCAGTTTTTGCAGCCGCCCGCCGTCACGTAGCCGCAGCCGGCCCTTCTTGTCGCGAATCCAGCCGCCGCGCCAGCGCTCCTGGTCCTCGTAGGTGCGCGGATAGCCTTGTCCGGGACGGGTTTCGACGTTGTTGAACCACACGTACTCGGTGCCGGATCGGTTGGTCCACGCCTGCTTGCACGTCACCGAACAGGTGTGACAGCCGATGCACTTGTCGAGGTTCATCACCATCGCCAACTGGGCCATGACCTTCATGTCAGTACACCACCTCTTGGCTACGACGACGGACGATCGTGACCTCGTCGCGCTGGTTGCCGGTCGGACCCAGGTAGTTGAACGCGAACGCGTGCTGTCCGTAACCGCCGGCCAGGTGGCTGGGCTTGATGCGGACCCGGGTCAGCGCGTTGTGGTTGCCGCCGCGCTTGTTGTTGGTCTCGGAGCGCGGGGTGTCCACCGTGCGCTCCTGGACGTGGTAGACGTACACCACGCCGTCGGGCATCCGGTGCGAGACGATTGCCCGGCACACGTAGATGCCGTTGACGTTCACCGCCTCGACCCAATCGTTGTCGCGCACATTGATTTTCGCCGCATCGCCGGGGCTCATCCACATCGTCGGGCCACCGCGGGACAACGAGAGCATGTAGAGGTTGTCCTGATAGGTGGAGTGGAACGACCACTTCGAGTGGGGGGTCAGGTAGCGCACCGTGAGCCCGATGCCGCCGTTGCCGTCCGGCGTCGGGCCCAGCTCTGGCTGGCCGAACAGGCGCGCCATGTCCAGCGGCGGGCGGAACACCGGCAGGTGCTCGCCGAGTTCCTCGACCCAGTCGTGGGCCAGATAGAAGTGCATCCGCCCGGTCAGGGTGTGGAACGGCTTGAGGTTTTCGATGTTGATGGTGAACGGCGCGTAGCGACGCCCACCCGTTTCGCTGCCCGACCATTCCGGGCTGGTGACCACCGGAACGGGCCGGGCCTGGGTATCGGCGTAGCTGATGCGCTTGTCCTCGCTGCCCTCGGCCAGATGCACGAGCCGCTGACCGGTGCGCTTCTCCAGTTCGTGGAAGCCCTCGACTGCCAGCCGTCCGTTGGTCGTGCCGGACAGGAGCAGCAGCACGTCGGCCATCCGCGACGCGGTGGTGACGGCCGGACGACCCGCTGCCACACCGGAATTGAGCACACCGAACTTGGCGGCCAGCTCCTCGACCTCACGGAACGGGTGCACCGTGACGCCCTTGGTGGTCAGGCCGAACTTGTCCACCAGCGGACCCAGGGTCCGCCACTTGTCGTAGATGGCGCCGTAGTCGCGCTCCACCACGGTGAGCTTGCCCATCGTCCGGCCCGGCACCGGCGTCGCACCCGAGTGCAGCCAATCGCATTCGGTGCCATCGGGATAGGCCATCGCGTCCGGGGTGTCGTGCTGCAGCGCGCTGAGCACCACGTCGGTGCGGGTGCCCAGATGGTCCTTGGCCATCGCACTGAAGGCGCGCGCGATCGCACCGAAAGCGTCGAAGTCCGAACGGGTTTCCCACGGCGGATCGGTCGCGGCGCTGAACGCATGCACGTAGGGGTGCATGTCCGTGCTGGAGATGTCGGACTTCTCGTACCAGGTGGCCGCCGGCAGCACGATGTCGGACACCAGCGTCGTCGAGGTCATCCGGAAGTCGATCGACATCATCAGGTCGAGCTTGCCCTCGGGAATGTCGCCCTCGCACGTCACGCCGGTGGGCCGCACGCCGTCCTCCGGCGGCAGCGCCGAGGCGTTGGAATCGGTGCCCAGCAGATGGCGCAGGAAGTATTCGCCGCCCTTGCCCGACGAGCCGATCAGGTTGGCCCGCCAAACCGTAAGCACCCGTGGCCAATTCACCGGGTTGTCGGGATCGGTCACGGCGAGCTTGAGCTTGCGCTGGCCCAATTGTTCGGCGACATAGTCGGCGACGTCGCGATCGGCGGCGCGCGCCTCGTCCGCGACGTCCAGGCTGGACCGGTCGAACTGGGGGTAATACGGGCTCCACCCCATCGCCACCGCGGACGCCAGCAGGTCCATGGTGTGCTTGCCCGCGAACCTGCCCCGCCCCACCGGGCTGGCCAGCTTGTCCGCGCCGTATCCGTCGTAGCGCCACTGGTCGGTGTGTGCGTACCAGTAGGAGGCGCCGGGCACCTGCCGCGGCGGCCGCACCCAGTCGGTCGCCATCGCCATCGTCTGGAATCCGGTGAGCGGGCGCACCTTTTCCTGGCCGACGTAGTGGGCCCAGCCGCCGCCGTTGCGGCCCATCGACCCGGTCAGCATCAGCAGCGCCAGCACCGCCCGGTAGATCGCGTCGCTGTGGAACCAGTGACAGATGCCGCCACCCATGATGATCATGGAGCGGCCGCCGGATTCTTCGGCGCTGTGCGCGAATTCCCTTGCCACCCGGATGGCCTGGGCGGCCGACACGCCGGTGATCGCCTCCTGCCACGCCGGGGTGTTCTGCTGGGTGGCGTCGTCGTAGCCGGTGGGCCATTCGCCGGGCAGGCCGGGGCGTGCCACCCCATACTGGGCGAGCATCAGGTCGAAGACGGTGCACACCAGGTGCTTGCCGATCCGGCGCACCGGGACACCGCGCGCCACCGTGGTGCCCTCGCCGTCGACCGTGTCGAAGCTGGGCAGGTGAACGAGCGCGGTGTCGTCATCGCCGTTGCGCCCGTTAGCGTCTCGCACGCTGAGCGCCGGCGTCAGGTCGCCCAGATCGAGGTTCCATTTTCCGACACCCGACTCGCCGTACCGGAATCCCAGCGAGCCGTGCGGCACGACGACCGAATCGGTGATCTGGTCGAGCACCGCGGGCTTGAGCGCGGCGTTCTCGACTGCCTCCCCGAGATCGGCCGCCGTGAGGTTCTTTCCCGGCACCAGCATGTCGCCGCGCTCTTCGAGCTTGATCAGGAACGGCAGGTCGGTGTAGCGCCGGGAATAGTCGGTGAAGAACGGAACCTGCTTTTGCACATAGCATTCCGAGAGGATGACGTGGCCCATCGCCATGGCCAGCGCACCGTCGGTGCCGGCCGCACAGGGCATCCACTCGTCGGCGAACTTGGTGTTGTCGGCGTAATCCGGGCTCACGGTCACCACCTTGGTGCCGCGGTAGCGCGCCTCGGCCATCCAGTGCGCATCGGGCGTGCGGGTGATCGGGACGTTGGAGCCCCACATCATCAAATACGCTGCGTCCCACCAGTCCCCGGATTCGGGCACGTCGGTCTGGTCGCCGAAGACCTGCGGCGACGCGACCGGCAGGTCGGCGTACCAGTCGTAGAACGACGTCATGGGGGCACCGATCAGCTCGAAGAACCGCGAGCCCGCGGTGTAGGACACCATCGACATCGCCGGAATCGGAGAGAATCCGGCGACCCGATCCGGTCCATAGGTCTTGATGGTGTGCACGTGGGCGGCGGCGATCAGCTCGGTGGCCTCGGCCCAGGTGACCCGAACCAGGCCGCCCTTCCCGCGGGCCCGCTGGTAGCGACGACGTCGTTCGGGATCGGCCTGGATGTCGGCCCAGGCCAGCACCGGGTCGCCCAGGCGCGCCTTGGCCTCGCGGTACATCTCGATCAGCACGCCGCGGGCGTAGGGGTAGCGCACCCGGGTGGGCGAGTAGCTGTACCACGAGAACGACGCGCCACGGGGACAGCCGCGCGGCTCGTACTCGGGCCGGTCCGGGCCCACCGACGGGTAGTCGGTCTGCTGGGTCTCCCAGGTGATGATCCCGTCCTTGACGTAGATCTTCCACGAGCACGATCCGGTGCAGTTCACCCCGTGCGTCGAGCGAACCACCTTGTCGTGGCTCCACCGGTCGCGGTAGAACACGTCGGCTTCACGACCGCCCTCCCGGGTGATCGTGCGCAGGTCGGCCGAGATCTCGCCGGGGGTGAAGAACCTTCCGCTGCGCTCCAGGAGTTCCTCGAGCACTCCGCCGATGTGAGGTGTGACAGTCAAGAAGTACTCCTCCGATTCGGTAGCGTCGCGCCTCGTCGCCGGGCCGTGCGTTCGACCCCAGGTGCGTCGTGTTTGGCAGTCAGCCCACGGATCCGCCCGCCCGCACCAGCTCGGATCGGCTCAGCGCTCGGCATGGCGGGCCCGCGGGCTGGGCGGCGATACAGCACCAGCATAGGTCTGGGTCGGGGGTGAAATCCGGTTCGCCGCCCGCGGGCGATCGTTCGAAAAAGGCGTCATGAGCAGTGGTTTTCGGGCAGCGCAATGCCGGCCGTCGGAGCACCGGGGCCGCGACCGCACGGTCTGAACAAGCATTCGGCTCGCTATCGGCACGCACATCCAGGGCAGCTTCGTGTGGCGTCGTTATTACAAGTCATATTGTTCTATTCAGTTCACTGCGAGGACCTGCCACGCGGCTGTACATAAGCTGCCGGAACTCTGTGGACCTGTTATGAGGTAGCTCCTAGAGAGCTGCGTTCAGGTCTGCCAGCCAGCCGCGATCGGCCGGCACCCAGTCCAGATCGTGCAGCTCAGCGGCGGTGATCCAGCGCACCGCCCGATGGTCGCGCGCGTCGGGTTCGCCCCGGACCAGGCGCACGCGGTAGGCGCGCAGCGTGAACCCGCCGTCGACCACGATGTCGTCGCCGAGCCGGCCGCCCACCGCGACGTCGCGCACCCCAAGACCCAACTCCTCGGCCAACTCGCGGGCCAGCGCGTCGCGCTCCGTTTCGCCGGGTCCGACCTTGCCGCCGGGCAGCTCCCAACGGCCGGCCAGCTCCGGCGGACGGACGCGTTGTGCCACCAAGACCTTGGCGTCGCGGATGAGGGCACCGGCGACGACGATCTGGGTCGGCATGGCCAGTCACGGTATACGGCGCCCGTTGTGACGCGCCCACCGCTCGGGACCGCCGTTGGGATCCGGACGGGTTCGGGACCGCATGCGATGGCGGACGCCGTGCCGCCCTCGCGGCAACGGCGATGCGGCCTCGGCGGCAAAATGGCGCGGGGACAGCCATTCGGGCCGACAACGCCGTCGAATTCCCTTGGGACACAACGGCTCTCTTACGGTTTGGGCGCAGCCGTGGAATACTCGACCCTAGTCGGTCACGACCACTACAGGCACTTCCAATGAGGGGAGTTGGCAATGATCACCGCACCCACCAAGTCGTTCACTCGAATCTTTCGGGGCTATGACCCGGCTCTGGTCGACCCCTACATCGAGGCGCTGCTCGCCAAGGAGAAGTTGCTGATCGACGAAGTCCTGAACCTGCGGTCCCAACGAGACGAATCCAGCAACGAAGCGGCCGCGCTGCGGATCGAGGTCGCCTGCCTCAAGGATGAGGTCGCCGCCCTGTCGGACACGTCACCGACGCCCTACGCGATGCAACATCGGATGGCGAAGCTGCTGCGGCGCGCCCTCGACGAGGTCTCCCGGATGCAGGCCGAGGCCCGCGCCGAGGCGGATGCCCTGCTCGCGGATGCGGCGGGCGAGGTCGAGGCCGCGCGCCAAGAACATCGAGAGTTGTTGGAGCACATGGCCGCGCAGCGAAAAGCGCTCGAAGCCGAATGCGAGGAGACCAGGAAAAAGCTCGACGCCGACCTCGCCGGGATGCGGGCCGAAGCCCAGTCGTTGATCGACGAGGCGTGGCAGCAAGCCCAGCAGGACCGTGAGCAGCTGCTCGCCGACGCGAAGCAGAAAGCTCACGAATTCGACGAGCGAGCGCATCGGGCGATGGACGAGGCGAATCAGCAACGGATCATGATTCTGGAAGAGCTGATGGGCGTCGCCCGCGACCTCCAGGGGGTTCCCGCCAGCCTGGAGTCCGCCTACCAGCAACGACAGAGCCTGCCGGCGGCGGGCGTCGTGGTGGCGCTGGACCAGAAGAACCCAGCACCGGGCACTCCCGCCGTAGCCTCGTAGGCGACCACCTTCGCGGGGAGGTCAAGCCGCCCCTCGATCAACCCGCTATCCGAGAGGACGAGTCCCCTATGGCCGTGTTAACGGACGAGCAAGTGGACGCCGCGCTGCCCGAACTGGATGGATGGGAGCGCGCCGACGGCGCCCTGCGCCGCTCGATCAAATTTCCGAGTTTCCTGGCCGGCATCGACGCCGTCCGCCGGGTG
Source organism: Mycobacterium sp. 1482292.6 (assembly GCF_001672995.1). Classification (NCBI taxonomy): domain Bacteria; kingdom Bacillati; phylum Actinomycetota; class Actinomycetes; order Mycobacteriales; family Mycobacteriaceae; genus Mycobacterium; species Mycobacterium sp. 1482292.6. Next base: position 10,862 of record NZ_LZKV01000181.1, read on the forward strand.
GGCGAGCACGCCGAGAGCAAGGACCATCACCCGGACATCGACATTCGTTGGCGGACAGTCACTTTCGCGCTTGTCACGCACTCCGAGGGCGGCATCACCCAAAACGACATCGACATGGCCCGCGACATCAACGGCATCGTCGACAGCTAGTCAATGCGGCCCTCGCCTGCGTCGGCGCTCACGCCGGCCGGACGCGCGCCGTCGGCCGTCTCACCGGCGTGACGCTCGGCGCAGTCCCCGCGGCGCGGCGCACGGGTGGTCGCGATCCAGATCAGCGTCGCCACCGCGCCGACGATGTAGATCAACCCGGCCCAGGCCAGATACCACGGGCGGCTTATCTGCCAGATCGTCGGTTGGGCGAAACTCAGCAACCAGGGGACGCCGACCACCGTGAGGGCCAGCCAGCCCCAGCCCACGATGCGCGCTCCCGGTTGCTCGCGCACCGGGCCGTGGATCGCCCAGATCATCAGGGGCACCAGCCACACCCAGTGATGGGTCCAGGAGATCGGTGAGAGCAGCAGCCCGAACAGCTCGACCACCAAGAGCCTGCCCAGCCGATCGGCGGGATCCAGGGCGCGCCAGGCCAGGACGGCCAGCACCGCGGTGACGGCAAGGGCGGCCACCAGCAGCGGGCCGAATTCCACGTCGTGGCCCAGGATCCGCGAAATGCCCCCGCGCCAGGACTGATTGAACGACGTCGCGATGGGACCCACCCGGTGGGCGTCGCCCAGCAGGTCGGTGAAGTAGTAGCGCGTCTGATCGCCGACGACCAGGACCGAAATCCCAATGGTCGCAACGAAAACGACCGCCGAGAACACCGCGGCACCCCACCGGCGCGCGCCGACCAGATAGACGCCGGAGATCGCGGGGGTCAACTTGATTCCGGCCGCCACGCCGACCAACGACCCCGACAGCCACCACCGCGTGCTGCACACCGCCCACAGCACCGCGGTCATCAGCAACACGTTGACCTGTCCGTAGTCGAAGGTGCTGCGCAGCGGCTCGATCCAGATGGCGACCGCCGTCCACAACATCGCGACACGCCGGCCGGTGGCGCCGGCGGCCACGCCGATCAGGCGCTGGCTGAGCCGGATCGCGCCGTACAGCGCCGCCATGGTGGCGATCTGCCACAGGAAGGCGACCAGGCCGAACGGCAACAGGTGTAGCGGGTAGAAGACGACGGCCGCGAACGGCGGGTAGGTGAACGGCAGCGGGAAGTCCGGCGTCTGGTCGGCGTAGACGTAGCTGTACAGGCTGCCGGGGTGGTCGATGGCGGCGGATCCGCCGAGGTACACGTGCAGGTCGACGAAGTTCGCGCCGTTGGGGGCCAGGTACGTCCAGGCCAGCCGCGCGGCGATGCTCGCGATGAGCAGCATCGGCGCGGCCGCGGCAAGCAGACTTGCCAACCGCTGCGGATGGGGTGCCGCCGGAGCGGCCGAGGTGGTGTCTATCCGCCCGACTTTAGCGAGCACGACGGGCGGCGCGGCGCCGTCCGGCCGCACATCACCCCTAGGAGCGCGCATTTCGCGCATTCGGTCACCGGTCTCACTCGTATCCGTAACGAGTTCATAAATGCCACACGTGTCACTTGAGTCCCATCTGCATCAAAGTAACTTCAGCGCCGAACCTGTAATCGATCAATCAGGGAGAGTCATGCCAACCATCTGGACTTACATGCGTGCAGCCGCCGTCGTGGTCGGTTCGTCCGCAGCGCTATTGACGGGCGGTATCGCCCACGCCGATCCGGTGCCGGCCCCGGCCGTGCCGAACATTCCGCAGCAGCTGATCAGTTCTGCGGCCAACGCACCGCAAATCCTGCAGAACCTCGCGACCGCACTCGGCGCCACGCCGCCGGCGGCTCCGGCCACCCCGGGTATCAGCTTCCCGGGTGTCCCGGCGGCCACCCCGCCGGCGACGCCGGCGGCTCCGGCGGCGGGTCTTCCGTCGATTCCCGGACTGACCTCGCCGACCAGCCCCGCCGCCCAGGTGCCTTCACCGGCGGCCAACCCCTTCCTTCCGGGGCTGGCGCAGTCGGCGACGCCCGCCGCGCCGTCTTCGGCGACCGGTGGCATTCCGGGAATGATCCAGGGTCTGACGGGTGCGCAACCGGCGGCTGCGGGTCCCGCCGCTCCGGCCGCCCCGTCGATCCCGGGCCTCCCGACGATCCCGGGTCTGTCGGCACCCGCGGCACCGGCCACTCCGCCGGCTCCGCAGCTTCCGCAGGCGCAGGTCAACATGCCGGCGATGCCGGCCGGCCTGCCGGTCAGCGTGCCTCCGAAAGTGACGCTCCCGCAGGACCTGCCGGCGCTCGCCTCGGGACAGGCCCCGGCCGCACCCGCGGCACCGGCGGCACCGGCGGCCAGCCCCGCCGGACCGGCAGCGCCGCTGCTGGCCGCCCTGCCCTGATCAGTTCCGTAACCGGCTAAACCACTACTGACAACCGGAGGACACCGTGGCAACCACTTGGAATCTGTCCAAAGGTTTGGCCGCTGTCGTCACGGCATCGGCTGTCGCGTTCGGGCTCTGCCCGAGCGCGACAGCCGACCCGGCGGCGCCGCAGCCGATACCGCAACCGAATGCGGCCCAAGGGCTGCCGGGTCTGCCTGCCCTGTCGCAGCTGAGCCCCCTCATCCAACAAGCGGCCACCGACCCGCAGCAGGCGACACAGCTGCTGATGGCCGCGGCACAAGCCTTCGCCCACAACCCGAGCACGCCCAACGAGTCGAAAAACGTTGCGGCGGCGGTCAATCAATTCGTCGCCGAACCGAGCGCGCCGGTGCAACACGTGCCCGCGGCGGGGGTAGAGCCCGGTCTGCAGGCTCACCTGCCGGCCGGCATCGACCCGGCGCACGCGGCCGGCCCAGTCCCCGAGGCGGCACCCGCCGCACCGGCACCCGCCGCGGCTCCGGCGCCCGCGCCGGCACCCGCGGCCGCTCCGGCACCCGAGGCGCACCTGCCGGCCGGCATCGATCCGGCCCATGCGGCCGGTCCCGCGCCGGCGGCGGCACCCGCCGCACCCGCGCCCGCCCAACCGGCCAACGTGCCCGTCGCGGCACCCATCCCGGCGCCACCGGCCCCGGCCGCGGCACCACCGGCGGCCCCGGCCGCACCGGAAGCCGCTCCCGCGGCGGCACCGGCGCCCGCGCCCGCACCGGACGCCGCTCCCGCGGCGGCGGCTCCGGGGTTCGGCGCTGACACGCCGCCCACGCAGGACTTCATGTACCCGTCCATCGGCACCAACTGCCTGGCGGACGGCACGAGCGCCATCGCGACCGCGCTGTCGGTCGCGGGGCCGGCCAAGATTCCGCTCCCCGGCCCCGGGCCCGGCCAGACCGCCTACGTGTTCACCGCGGTCGGCACCCCCGGACCGGCCGAGGTGCAGAAGCTGCCGCTGAACGTCACCTGGGTGAACCTGACCACCGGCAAGTCGGGGACCGTCGCACTCAAGCCGCGTCCGGATATCAACCCGGAGGGGCCGACGACGCTGAGCGCGATCGCCGACACCGGTTCGGGCAGCATCATGTCGACGATCTTCGGGCAGGTCACCACCAAGGAAAAGCAGTGCCAGTTCATGCCCACGATCGGCTCGACGGTGGTGCCGTAGCAGACCACACCGCCGCACCGCCTTGAACGCGCGTGTCCCGACCGGGGGGCACGCGCGTTCTCGTCAGTACGCCATGAACAGGATGGCGTCGCGGTCGTACTCGAGGCCAGGATGAACGCTGGCGAGGTGCGCCTGGGTCAACTCGACCAGTTCGTCCTCGTCCTTGCCGACGATGGCTTCGCCGCACGGACACGTTATGTGTGTCTTCACGTTGTCGCCCTTCCCTTCTGTGGACCTGCTACTTCGCCGCTTTGGCTGCCGCTTTCATTTGCTTTTTGTACGCGCGCACTTTTCCCATCGACTTTGCATCGACGATATCGGCGACGGAGATGTGCGAACCCGCCCGGCCGAAGTCCCCCGCCGCGGCGCGCCAGCCCTTCGGCGTCACGCCGTACTGCTTGCCCAGCAGGGCCAAGAAGATCTTGGCCTTCACGTCCCCGAATCCCGGCAACCCCTTGATCCGCCGCAGCAGCTCGCTCCCGTCGGGGTCACCGGCCGTCCACAATCCGGCCGCGTCGCCGTCGTAGCGGTCCACGATGATCTGGGCCAGCGCCTGGATGCGCTTGGCCATCGACCCCGGAAAGCGGTGTATCGCAGGGGTTTGCGAGCACAACGCGGCGAACTTGTCCGGGTCGTAGTCCGCGATTTCGGCGGCCGAAAGATCGGGGAAGCTGCCCATCCGCTCGGCGATCTTCTTCGGTCCGGCGAACGCCGTCTCGAAGGGAACCTGCTGATCCAGAACCATCCCGATGAGCAACGCCAACGGGCTCTCGTCCAGCAGCCTGTCGGCCTCGGGATCCTGAGCGAGGCAGAGTTTCACCGTCAACGATCTTCCTTTCGCGCAGGCACCCTGGGACCGCGGACGCTATTGGTCGCAAGATTACTCACCGCCGATCACCGCGTTATCGTGGCGTGGTGGTGGATGAGGCCAAGTTGGCACTGATGCTGGCCCGCGACGAACTGCATCAGCTCGTCACCGCTTATTGCCGAGCCGTCGACCGCGCCGACTACGCCGCCCTTCGCGGCCTGTATCACCCCGACGCGACGGACTCGCACGGCTCGTTTTCCGACGGCGGCGTCGAGCAGTTCATCGCGCAACTGCAAGCGGCCGAACCGTATGTGCTTGTCTCGCAACACAACATCACCACGACGAACTTCGTGGTGGACGGCGACACGGCCCGCGGCGAGATCTACTGCCTGGTGTTCCACACCTTCGCCGGCCCCGAACGCAACATCGACGTCATCATCGGCGGCCGGTACCTGGACAGCTACGCCAGGCACGAGGGCCGCTGGAAGTTCAGTCAACGCACCATCGTGGCGGATTGGGCCTACCAGAACGACCCGTCCCAAGTGAACTTCGCCCACCCGAGCACCCGGGGAAGCCTGCGCGGCCAACCCGGCCAAGCCGACCCGTCGGTCGGCCTGTTCACCGCGCCCCAAGGCTGAACCCGGCAACGGAAACCGGCCGCCGCGGCACGGGGTCGTCAGCCGCTCTTGCGGCGAAATTCCCGGCGGTTGCCCACGGCGCCGTGCGCGCGCGTTTGCTTGCCGGCGCCGTCCTTGTGATCGGAGCCGCTCGCGGATTTCGCCATCTTGCGGTCCAGGGCTTCACGGAATTTGCGCTTGGTGTCGTCGTCCGACCCGGGCGATCCGGCCCCCGACGACTCCGACGGCTTTGAACCTTGCGGGGCATTCGATGCGGCCATAGGGGGAGCCTAGCCCGGGTGTGCCGAAACGGTTGAGTGGGCGGCGCGGCTAGCGCATGCCCGGCGGCATGCCATAGACATGCGAGATCGGCAGCGTCAGCAACACCCGCCGGTCGGTGACCATGGCTTGCCGGTATTCGTCCCAGTCCGGGTGCTCACCGGCGATGTTGCGGTACAACGCAATCAGCGCCTCCACGGTGTCGTCGTCGGGTGCGGCCGCCGGCGGCGTCAACTCGGCGGTACCCTCGGCGACGGCATACGACCAGCCGTCGTCGGCGTCGACCAGGATCGAGGCCCGTGGGTCCCGACGCAGGTTGCGGGTCTTGGCGCGTGGCTCGGTGATCGACACCTGGATCACCACGTTGCGCGGGTCGAAGTGATAGCTCACGTTCGACAGCTGCGGCCGCCCGTCGCGCTTGATGGTGGCCAGTACCCCGAGGGAGTGTCCACTGATCAAGGCCAGCAATTTGTCGTCGAAGACTTGGCGTCCCATGACGAAAGCCTACGTCGCAGCGGGACGGGCGGCCCGGGATAGTCGTTGCACGGCCGGCCTGGTGGAATCGGGGCATGACCAAGTACGCGGCGTTCCTGCGTGGCGTCAACGTCGGGGGCGTCAACCTCAAGATGGCCGAGGTGGCGACGGCTCTGACCGACGCCGGGTTCACCCAGGTCCGGACCATCCTGGCCACCGGCAACGTGCTGCTGGAGTCGACCGCCGGGGTGTCGTCGGTGCGCAAGAAGGCCGAGGCCGCGTTGCGTGACCGGTTCGGCTACGACGCGTGGGTGCTGGCCTATGACGTCGACACGGTGCGCGCCCTGGTCGACGCCTTTCCGTTCGAGCGCGAGGTCGACGGCTACCAGTCCTACGTCACGTTCGTCGCCGATAAGACAATGCTCGACGAGCTCGCCGCGCTGGCCGAGAAGGCGGGTGCCGACGAGAAGATCAGCCGCGGTGACGGCGTGATCTATTGGCAGGTCCCCAAGGGCGCCACGCTGGACAGCACCATCGGCAAGACGATGGGTAAGCCGCGGTACAAGTCGTCGACCACGACACGCAACCTGCGCACGCTGGACAAGGTGTTGCGCTGAGACGCTGAGGCTAAGCGCCTGTGGGCCAAGGTCTTTCGACGCCCTCCTACTCGTCGGGCACCGCTTCGATGTAGCGCACCGCGTCGGCTTTGTCCAACCCCAGTCCGCGTGCGACGCGGACGTATTCGCGGGCCGCGGCCGCCATCGCGGCGTCGGTCGGGTCGTAGCGCGCGATGAAAGTGCCGAAGCGGCCCCGGGTTTCGATGATGGCGGAGGTTTCCAGCTCGCGGTAGGCGCGCGCCACGGTGTTGACGGCGACGCCGAGCTGGCCGGCCAGATCGCGCACCGTGGGCAGGCGCGTGCCGGGCGGCAACGCGCCCTCCCGAACTCCCTCGATGACCTGCGTGCGCAGCTGGTCGAACAACGGCTTTCCCGCCTTCATGTCGACCTTCAACCAGTCACCGAGCTCCACCCGTTCAGTATCCCCCACCCCCGGCTATCTTGGTGGGATGCGAGTAGCGGTGCTCAGCGGCGCGGGAATCTCCGCGGAGAGCGGTGTGCCGACCTTTCGCGATGACCGGAACGGATTGTGGGCCCGCTTCGACCCTTACGAGCTGTCCAGCACGCAGGGCTGGCGCGACAATCCGCAGCGGGTATGGGGCTGGTATCTGTGGCGCCACTATCTGGTCGCCGATGTCCAACCGAACGCGGGTCATCGAGCCATCGCCGCCTGGCAGGACGACGCCCAGGTCAGCGTCATCACCCAGAACGTCGACGACCTGCACGAGCGCGCGGGCAGCCGGTCGGTGCATCACCTACACGGCAGTCTGTTCGAATTCCGTTGCGCGAGTTGCGGTATGGCCTACTCCGGGGCGCTGCCCGCGATGACCGAACCGGCGCTGGAGGTGGAACCCCCGGTGTGCCGCTGCGGCGGCCTGATCAGACCCGACATCGTGTGGTTCGGCGAACAGTTGCCCGACGAGCCGTGGCGGCGCGCGGTGGAGGCGACCGAGGCCGCCGACGTGATGGTGGTGGTCGGCACCTCGGCGATCGTGTATCCGGCGGCCGGGCTGGCCGAGTTGGCGCTGTCGCGCGGCACCGCCGTCATCGAGGTCAATCCCGAGGTCACTCCGCTGTCGGGCAGCGTGACGATCAGCATGCGCGAGACGGCCAGCCAGGCGCTGCCCGGGTTGTTGCAGCGGCTACCGGCCCTGTTGAACTGATCGGGCCGGCCGGTCAGGGGCGGCGCGCGCGGCCGAGCAGTAACTCCGAGACCGGCATCGGCGCCCAGGCCGGCAACGTGAACTCCCGCCGCGACGTGTCGACTTCGAAGCCCGCCTCGACGATCGAGCGCTCGGTGTCCCGATGGGTGTGGCAGTTGCCGAACAGCCGCGGCCACACCGTCGCATCGACGAAACGCTGAAAGCGGCCCCGCGCACCGGCACTGGCGATGTGCTCCAGATAGCGCAGCTCCCCGCCCGGCCGCAACAGCGAAAACAGCCGCCGCAGAACGCTTTCGGGATCGCGGACCGAGCACAACACCAGCGAGCACACCACCGCGTCGAACGGCTCGGCGCCGCTGAACGCCTCGACCGTCTCGGCGGTGACGATGACGCGGAGGGGAACGGCCTGCGCCGCGGCGCGGGCCTGCGCGGCCAGCCGCGGTTCGGGTTCCACCGCGATCACCTCGTCGACCGAGTCCGGGTAGTGCGGAAAGTTGGTGCCGATGCCCGCGCCGACTTCGAGGACGCGACCCGACAGGCCGGCCAGATTCTCCCGACGCATCGCCCGGATCGCCTCGGCTTCATGGGTGGCGACGACCGGCCAGACCCGCGCGAAGAAGGGGTTGTCGACCACCGTTGTCATACCGTTGTGAACCTTCCGACTCGCTTGCGCCCCACAATAGGTTCCCCACGACCCGACGGTCGGCGTTAACCGATATTGGGTACCGGCTCGGCAACCACCGGCGCCGGGAGCTCGACGCGATCCGGCACCGGCCCGAGATGATCCCCGGTTTCGGCGGCCGCTCCCTCGCTGATGCCGAACCGGTCGTGCAGCCACGCTAGGGGCCTGGGCGCCCACCAATTCCACCGGCCCATCACGTGCATGAAGGCCGGCACGACCACCATCCGCACCAGGGTGGCGTCGGCGAACACCGCGAGCGTCAGGCCGAGGCCGAACATCCGCATGAACGAGACGTGCGCCGCGATCAGGGCGGCGAAGGACATCGACATCACCAACGCGGCCGCGGTGATCACCCGGCCGGTGCGGGCGACGCCGAGCGCCACGCTTTCGTCGTTGGCGGCGTGGGCCTGTTTCGCGGTCGGCCTCGCCGGCCGGGCGGCGCCGGACGCCAGCCAGTATTCGCGGATCCGGGAGAGGAGGAAGACCTCGTAGTCCATGGACAGCCCGAAGGCGATGCAGAACAGCAGCACCGGCATGTTGGCCACCAGCGTCCCGCTGGGCGTGGTGCCGAGCGCGCCGAGATGGCCCTCCTGGAAGATCCACACCAGCGCGCCGAACGCCGCCGTCAACGACAGGAAGTTGCAGGCCAGCGCCTTGGCCGGCAGCAGCACGCTGCCGGTGAGCAGGAACAGCAACACAAAGGTGATCGCCGCCATCAGCCCGAGCACCAGCGGCAGCCGGTCGGTCACGGCGTCGACGCTGTCGCGGTTGACCTGTGCCACCCCGCCCATCTCGACGGATCGGCCCCCGGGCCCGGGCACCTCGTGCAGCCGCCGGAGCTGGGCGTCGTTCGCCGCCGAGAACAGCGGCGCGGTGCTGCTGACGGTCAGAAAGGCGCTGCCGCCGGCCAGCCCGGTGGGCCCGGCCGGCGGTCCCACCCGGTTGCCCGCGGCGAAGGTGCCGCCGGGGGCGGACACCGACGACACGTCGGCGACCCGGGACAGGGCGGCGGCATAGGAGTCGAGGTCCGTCGGGTTCAGGCCGATGGCGTCGGGGATGACGACGGGCACCGAAGTCGCCGAGTCGTGCGCGAAGTCGTTGCGCAGCCGATCACCGACCTGATGCGCCGACGCCGACTGCGGCAGCACCCGGTCATCGGGGAAACCCCAGGTCACACGCAAGAACGGATATCCGAGCAGCAACAGCAGCGCGACGACGGTCAGCCCGATCGGGGCCCAGCGGCGCATCACGAACTTGGTGGACCGGTACCAGAACAGTTGCTCGACGGGCGTGTGCACCGCATCCGGGCGCTTCTTTTTGAGCAGCGTTCGCCGCAAGAACCGGCGCACGTCGAACGCGTCCAGCCGCGGGCCCAACAGCACGATCGCGGCCGGGGTGAGCACGATCGAGGCGGCCGCGACGAAGGCGACGGTCGCCACGCCGGCGTAGGCGAACGACTTGAGGAAGTACATCGGGAACGCCACCGTCGCCGACATCGACAACGCCACGGTGACCGCGGAGAACAGCACGGTGCGCCCGGAGGTGGCCATGGTCCGGATGAGCGCTTGCTCCCGGTCGTGGCCCTCGGCCAATTCGTCGCGGTAGCGGCTGATGATCAGCAGGGTGTAGTCGATCGCCAGGGCCAGGCCAAGGGCGGTGCTCAGGTTGAGGGCGAAGATCGACACTTCGGTGTTGAAGGTTATGAGGCGCAGCACCGACATCGAACCGACGACGGCCAACGCGCCCAGCGCCATCGGTAACGCCGCGGCCAGCAGCCCGCCGAACACCCAGATCAGCACCAGGAAGCTCAGCGGCAGCGCGATCATCTCCATGACCAGCAAGTCGGCCTGGTTCTGCGTGTTGATCTGCGCGTACTGCATCGCCGCGCCGCCGGCGCGGACGGTGACGCCGTCGCGGTCGTGGATGTATTGGTCGGCCAGGGTCTGGGCGTTGCTCTGCGCGTAGTTCTCGCCGCCTTTGAGGTTGACGACGACGAGCCCGGACTTGCCGTCGCGGCTCATCAGGTCGGCCGCGGCCTGGGGCGGGGCGGTCCACGGCGAGGAGACGTTGTAGACCAGCGGGGACCGTTGCAGCTGGTCGACGAGGTCGGTGCCCACCTTGCGGGCCTGCTCGCTGTCGCTGCCGCCCGGGGCGGTCACCAGGATCAGCACCTGCTGGCCGCTCTGGCCGAATTTGTCGCTCAACACGCCGATGGCGTGGGCCGACTCGGAGTCGGGGTCCTGGAAACCGCCCGGCGACAGGCTCTTGGCGACGGGGACGCCGAAGATCTCGGCGGCGATGAAGACCAGGACGCCGATCGCGAGGATGCGGCGGGGCGCCCTGATGGCGACTCGGGCGATCTTCTGCAGCATTTCGAGCCCTTCCGCTGCCGGTGCCCCGTTGCGCTGGCCGCTGGCTTACCGGCGACAACGTAACAAACGCTAATTTCCACGCGTCAAACAGTGTTCTGCCCTAAACACGGAAGCGACCGGCTGAACCGTTCAATGCCGCGTTTTAAACCGCGCCGACAGTAAGAGTCCGGCCAGAAAAATGTGCCGTAACTAAGCAGCTCACGGGCCAAATCGTGGCGCAGCCGCCGGTCAACCTACCCGCCGGTAAATTGCCAAGATTTTCCGAATCGTGACTCAAAGATTCCTTAATGGTGGCCCATACGCTCAGTGTCATGTGGATCGACGACACAAGTGCCGACGTCATCAAAGTTGACTTCGATGCCCTCTACCACGGCGACGTCCTGGTGGAAGGCGAGACCTCGGAGCAGTTCGACGAACTGCAAGCCGCGAGCTGAGGCCGACCATGAGCATGCTCGCCCGCCTATTGATGGCCGAACCCAACGTCAGTCGATGGTTCCGTAAGTAATCATTGCGCCTGGTAATGAAAGCCCCCCGCCGATGCGGGGGGCTTTCGTCTTGCTGAACGGGTTGCGGCTCAGCGGGGCGCCATGCGAATGGCGCCGTCCAGGCGGATGACTTCGCCGTTGAGCATCGGGTTCTCCACGATGTGGACGGCCAGCGCGCCGTACTCGTCCGGGTCACCCAGCCGGGCAGGGTGGGGCACCTGCTTGCCCAGCGACTTCTGCGCCTCCTCGGGCAGCGAGCCCAGCAGCGGAGTCTTGAACAGCCCCGGCGCGATCGTCACCACGCGGATGAGCTCGCGGGACAGGTCGCGCGCGATCGGCAGGGTCATCCCGACCACGCCGCCCTTGGACGCCGAGTAGGCGGCCTGGCCGATCTGGCCTTCGAACGCGGCGACCGACGCGGTGTTGATGATGACGCCACGCTCCGGGCTTGCTTCGGGACCGACGGGCTCGGACTTGGCGATGCGCTCGGCGGCGAGGCGCAGCACGTTAAAGGTGCCGATCAGGTTGACCCCGACGACCTTCTTGAAGCCGTCCAGCGGGAACGGGCCGTCCTTGGACAGCGTCTTGATGGCGTTGCCGATGCCGGCGCAGTTGACGTTGATGCGCAGCGTGCCCATCGATTCGGCGGCGTCCAGCGCCTTGCCGACGGCGGCCTCGTCGGTGACGTCGGCCTCGACGAAGCGCGCGCGCTCCCCCAGCTCTCGGACCGCTTCTTCGCCGCGCAGGTCGATGACCACCACCTGGGCACCGCGGTCGAGCAGTCGCTTGGTGGTGGCCAGGCCCAGACCTGAGGCACCCCCGGTGACGACGGCGACGGCGTCTTTGATCTCCATTCGAGTCCTTCCCTGATTCCCTGGATTCCAGCCAACTGGTTGGTTGGGACTATACCCAGTCGTTGAGTACCGCTTCGGCGTCGGTCACCGGCGCCGCGGGTCGCGGTGTCTCCGGCGCGGTGCGGGAGAACCGCGGCGCCGGCAGCGGCTGCAGGCCGCCGTTCACCTCGTAGAAGGTGTTCCGCTCGGTGATGTGCGGCTCGGTCTGCACCTCGCCGAAGGCCAGCACCGGTGTCACGCACGCGTCGGAGTCGGCGAACACCTTGGCCCAGTGGTCGCGGTCCTGACTGGCGAACTTTTCGGTCAGCGCGGCCCGCAGTTCGGGCCAGCGGCCGACGTCGTTCTGCCCGGGCAGGTCGGCGCCGTCCAGGCCGAGCCCGGTCAGCATGGCGGCGTAGAACTGCGGCTCGATGGCGCCGACCGCGACGTAGCGACCGTCGGCGCACTCGTAGGTGTCGTAATAGGGTGCGCCGCCGTCGAGCAGGTTGGTGCCGCGCGCGTCGGTCCACATGCCCGAGGCCCGCATCTGCCACATCATCTGGACCAGCACGCTGGAGCCGTCGACCATCGCGGCGTCGACGACCTGCCCCTTGCCCGAGGTCTGGCGTTCCCACAGCGCGGACAGGATGCCGAGCAGCAAGAACATCGAACCGCCGCCGAAGTCACCGACCAGGTTCAGCGGCGGGACCGGCCGGTCGTTGGCCCGGCCGATGGAGTGCAGGATGCCGTTCAGCGAGATGTAGTTGATGTCGTGACCCGCCTGCTGGCTGCGCGGGCCGGTCTGGCCCCAGCCGGTCATCCGCGCGTACACCAGCCGGTCGTTGACCTTCGCGCAGTCGTCGGGGCCCAGGCCGAGCCGCTCGGTGACGCCCGGGCGGTAGCCCTCGATCAGCACGTCGGCCTTGGCGATCAGCTTGAGGACGAGGTCGCGGCCTTCGTCGGATTTCAGGTCGGCGGTCACCACCCGCCGGTTGCGCATCATGGCGTCCTTCGCCACGCCCCCGTGACCCGACGAGGGGCGGTCGATGCGCACCACGTCGGCGCCCAGGTCCCCCAGGATCATCGCGGCGTGTGGGCCGGGGCCGATGCCGGCCAGCTCGACAACACGCAGTCCCTTCAACGGTCCAGCCACGATCCACCGACCTTTCGTCCGCTCTGACGCCGTTCGCTACCAAACAACCGGTCGTTCGACATCTTCGCAGCCGTGCCGGAGGGCCGCGCACCCCGGTCACTTATGGTGAGCCCATGCCTTCATCCGCGATTGCCACCCTCGCCCCCGTCGCAGGCCTTGACGTCACGCTGTCCGACGGCGTGTTGTCGGTGACCATCAACCGGCCCGACAGCCTGAACTCGCTGACCATTCCGGTGATCACCGGCATCGCGGACGCGTTGGAGCACGCGGCCACCGACCCCGAGGTCAAGGTGGTGCGCATCGGTGGCGCCGGACGCGGCTTCAGCTCCGGTGCGGGCATCAGCGCCGAAGACGTCTCCGACGGCGGCGGCGTCCCGCCGGACGAGATCATCCTCGAGATCAACCGGCTGGTGCGCGCGATCACCGCGCTGCCACACCCGGTGGTCGCCGTGGTTCAGGGACCCGCGGCGGGCGTCGGCGTCTCCATCGCCCTGGCCTGTGACGTCGTATTGGCTTCGGAGAGTGCGTTTTTCATGCTCGCCTTCACCAAGATCGGGTTGATGCCCGACGGCGGAGCGTCGGCGTTGGTGGCGGCCGCGATCGGCCGCATCCGGGCCATGCAGATGGCGCTGCTTCCGGAACGGTTGACGGCCGCCGAGGCGTTGTCGTGGGGGCTGGTCACCGCGGTCTATCTGGCCGACGATTTCGACGCCGAGGTGGACAAGGTCATCGCCCGGCTGCTGGGTGGTCCGGCGGTGGCCTTCGCCAAGACCAAGCTGGCCATCAACGCGGCCACGCTGACCCAGTTGGACCCGGCCCTGCAGCGCGAGTTCGACGGGCAGTCGGTGCTGCTGAAATCCCCCGACTTCGTCGAGGGCGCAACGGCCTTCCAGCGGCGGCGCGCCGCCAACTTCACCGACCGCTAAGTTGTGGCGCTGATCGGCCGCAACGCTTAATCCCCCGGCGATGCGGTAATCCTCCCCGTCAGACTCGCTGACGAACGACGGAGGATCGATGCCCGAACAGGTGCGGTGCCTGGTGACCGGAGCGACCGGCTACATCGGCGGGCGCCTGGTGCCCCGGCTGCTGGACGAGGGGCATCGCGTCCGTGCGCTGGCGCGCAACCCCGACAAGCTGGCGCAGGTGCCGTGGCGACAACAGGCGGAGGTCGCGCGCGGGGACCTCGCTGACGTCGAGTCACTGACCGCCGCGTTCGACGGCATCGACGTGGTGTACTACCTCGTCCATTCGATGGGCAGCTCCAAGGATTTCGCCGCCGAGGAAACCCGCGCCGCCGGCAACGTCGTGACGGCCGCGCGGCGCGCCGGGGTGCGGCGCGTGGTGTACCTGAGCGGGCTGCATCCCGAAAAGAGTGATCTCTCACCGCATCTCGCGTCGCGCAAGGCGGTCGGGGACGTGCTGATCGACTCCGGCATCGAGACCGTCGTGTTGCAGGCCGGGGTGGTCATCGGCTCAGGGTCGGCGTCGTTCGAGATGATCAGGCACCTCACCGACCGGTTACCGGTGATGACCACGCCGAAATGGGTGCACAACAAGATCCAGCCGATCGCGGTGCGCGACGTGCTGTACTACCTGGCCGCCGCGGCGACCGCCCCGGTCCCGACGTCGCGTACCTGGGATATCGGCGGCCCCGACGTGCTGGAATACGGCGACATGATGCGGGTCTACGCCGAGGTCGCGGGGCTGGGCAGGCGCTACCTGTTCGTGCTGCCGTTCCTGACCCCGACGATCGCCAGCCTCTGGGTGGGCACCGTGACCCCGATTCCGTCCGGGCTGGCGCGACCGCTGGTCGAATCGCTGGAATGCGATGCGGTGATGCGCAATTCGGACATCGACGGCGTCATCGCGCCGCCGCCGGGCGGACTGACGGGCTACCGTCGCGCGGTCGAGCTGGCGCTGCACCGCGCCAGCCGCGGCCTGCCCGATGCGTCCTGGTCGTCGCTGCGGTCCGAGCCGGCCGACCCGCTGCCGACGGACCCGAACTGGGCAGGCGAGATCGTCTACACCGATGTTCGAACCGCCACGACCGCCGCCGACCCGGGCGCGCTCTGGTCGGCGGTGGAAGACGTCGTGAACTCGCGCGCCGCCGACTGGCAGGTCGAGGAGCGCACGGCGGGCACCCTGCTGCGGCTGCGCTCCACCAAGCGAGCTCCGGGACGCGAGTGGCTCGAGATTGCGATCACCGGCCAAGACGGCCGCGGCGCCCGCTATACCCAGCGATCTACTTTTTTGCCCAGGGGCCTGCCCGGGCGGGTGTACTGGCTGTGCGTTCGGCCCGCCCATTCCGCCGCGACGCGCGCTTTTGCCCGCGACGTCGTCGCGTCCGCGGATAGCGAGGTCAGACGCCGAACATCGGGGGCAGCACGAGAACCATGATCAGCCCCCACACCAAATGGGTGAGCATCGGGGCCAGGACGCCCCCGGTGGCCCGGCGCTCGAACGCGCACACCGTTCCCAAGATGATCGCGGCGAAGCCGAGCATCGGGTTGCCGCTGGCCAGCGTCGCGCACGTATAGAGGACGGTCGAGATCACCACGGGGTGATATCGGCCCAGTGCGGTGTAGAGCGCCCCGCGAAAGAAGACTTCCTCCGCGACGCCGTTGATCAGCGTGATCGCCACGATCACCGGATACCACCCGTGGTGGGCGTAGAGCAGTACCCGGGTGATCAACTCCGCCACGGGAGTGATCTGCCGAACGATCAGCCCGCCTACGATGAACGCCCCACCCACCAGCAGGCCGACCCCGGTGCCGGTGATGACCGGCCGCTGGTTTCGGCCCCGCCAGCAGATGCCGCCCAGATGCAGCGGGCCGGAGACCAACGCTCCCGCGGTCCACACCGCCGCCAGCACCAGCGTCAGCCAGTAAAAGCTTGCATCCCCCGGATGGCGCCGCAACGAGAACCCGAGCACGCCGGCCCCGATGACCACCGTGATGGCCACGATGACCCGCCGGCGCCGCACCACTCCGGGCGATTCATTATGTGGCACAGCAACATTGGTGATCGCACGCCGGACCTCGGTGAGGACGTCGGTGTGGTACGGGCTCGTCGACTGGCTCATGCGGGACGCACCTTCGGGGTCAGGGCAATCAGGAGGTCGAGGCCGGTGCGCACCGCGCCGGCCACCGGGCCGGGGACCCTGTTCACCAGCCCCAGGGTCGGCCGCACGACGGATGGGGTGACCCGACGGGCGAGTCGGCGGATGCGCAGCGCGTCGCCACCCGCCCAGGCGGGATCGGTGTTGGCGAGGTGGTGCGGGTCGGCCAGCGCATTGACCGGACGCGGCCGGTGCTTGTACTGGCCGGCCAGGGCCAGGGCCATGGATTCGTCGATGCCCAGCAGTCCGCCGGGCGGGTCGGGAACCCGATCGCGCAGGCCGCTGGCGGAGGCCACCATCGGGTGGTCCAGCGATTCGACCAGATCCCCCGCCAGCCCGTGCGGCACCGGCAGCGCGACGCCGGTGATCAGCGACGCCAAGGTGGTATCGATCCTGCCGACCGGCAGTCCGGTGTGCCAGCGCCCGGAGACGCGCGCGTACGCCTTGAGCAGGTCGCGGTAGGACGTGGTCTCGGGGCCGGCGATGTCGTATGCCCCGGCGGGCACCAGGTCCCGGTCGGCCGCGGCGACGAGGTAGTGCAGCACGTCGCGGATGGAGATGGGGTCAATCGGGTTGTCCATCCAGCTCGGGATGGGGATCAGCGGGAACCGGTCGCCGACGTAGCGCATCATCTCGAACGACGTCGAGCCGGCGCCGATGATGATCGCCGCGCCCAGCCACACCAGCTCGGGGCCGTCCGGGAGGGTGAGCGCCTCGGCCACCTCGGCCCGGCTGGTCAAGTGCTCGGACAGGTCTTCGTCGGCGGGCACGAAGCCGCCCAGGTAGACGATGCGCCGCAGCCCGGCGTCGCGAGCCGCCGCCGCGAAATTCGCCGCCGCGGTTTTGTCCGCATCGCGAAAACCCGGCTGACCGATCGCGTGCACCAGGTAATACGCCACGTCGACGGGCCCGCAGCCGGCGAACGCCGACGCCAGCGACGCAGGGTCGGCGGCATCCAGTTTCACCGGCGTGACGTCGTCGAACCAGCCGAAGCGCTTGAGCCGCGCCGGGTTTCGAGTCGCGGCCGCCACCTGATGCTGATCGGCCAGCAGCGCGGTGACCAGGCGTGATCCCACATAACCGGTGGCACCGGTGACCAGAGCCCGCATACCCCGACCCTAACCGGACCACGTCGCGCGCCGCTCGAGGCGTGCGCAGGAGTCGGACGATTGCGCCAAGCGGGCCACCCGCGCGGTGTTCAGTTGAACCGGCGGCGCCGCGGCACCGTCACCTGTACATGGACCATGGGGGAAGCCGTGAATTCGCCGGCTCGTCGGGCATCGCGCAGAGAAATCCGTCCATTGCCGGCGTTGCGGTGAAGTTTCCACCCAATCGCTATACCCAAAGCGAAGCCATCTGCGCGCTCACCGACATCGCCGGTCCGGACTTTCGCCGTTTCGCGTCGAGCAGCGGGGTGGAGTTCCGCAACACC
>NZ_LZKV01000182.1:0-566 GCF_001672995.1 Mycobacterium sp. 1482292.6
CCGGCACATCCTCCCCCGCCTGCCAACCCCGTTGCCGTCGGCGGCTACTGGTCGGCGACGACGCCGCGCAACTGGCGGATGTGCAGCCACTCGACCACCGGCATCGCGGCGGTGATGACGCCGGCGAGCCCATAGCCGAGCCAGGACGCGCCGTCGTGTCCGACCGCCATCAGGTAGGTCGCCGCCGCGACCGCGATCAGCGCCGCGCCCATGGTGCCGGTCAGTATCACGGTGCCGCGCAACCACACTCGATCGACCGCCTCGCCCGACCACTCGGCGCCCGATACCGGCGCCGTTTGCACCGTGGCGGCCCGCTCGGGTCCGGTGCGCAGGGCGCCGGTCCCCAGCCGCACCGCAGGTCGTGACGGCCCGCGTGCCGGCGCCGTCATCGCCTGAGCGGCCGGCTCGGACTGCGACATCCGGCGGGCCCGCAACAGGATCGGGATCGCGCCCGCGATGATCAGGGCCGAGACGATGATGACCGCGTACAGCACCCAGGTGGTGTGCGGGCTGCTGGCCGCCTTGTGAAAGCCCCTGCCCAGATCCGCCAGGGCGACGGCGGCCGC
>NZ_LZKV01000183.1:0-16099 GCF_001672995.1 Mycobacterium sp. 1482292.6
TCGAGGTGCACCGCGCGCTGGGCACCCACCCGGGCGGCATCCACGTCGAGATCACCGGCGAGAACGTCACCGAGTGTCTGGATGGCGCGCAAGACATTTCGGACACCGACCTGGTCGGGCGCTACGAGAAGGCCTGCGACCCGCGGCTCAACAGCCAGCAGTCGCTGGAGCTGGCCTTCCTGGTCGCCGAAATGCTGCGGAGGGATGGCAGTAACGGCGTTGGGCCGCAGCCGGATAAGTCTCAAGGCCTCGCAGACAACCGTCGCTGTAACGGGACATAATGAGTGCGGTGCTTCGTTGACACGCGCCGAAAACTTTTCTCACCGTGTGGCAATAATTTAGCCAGCAGTATGGTCTAATTTGTGGTGATGTCGAGTGTTAATACCGTCGAGACGCGGGGCCGCCCTCGGCTGCGAACGGACGACGAGATCCTGCGCGCAGCCCTCATGGCCTTCGCTGAATACGGCTACGAAGGCATGTCGTTACGTACGTTGAACTCTGAACTGGGATTAAGCCGCGGGACCATCAACCAAAGATTCCAGTCGAAGGAACAACTGTGGTACGCCGCCGTAGACCACGGTTTTCAGGCGCTTGCCAACGACATCGCGGCTGAATTGCCTAACGACCCGGCCCCCGACGACGACCTGAGCCAACTTCAGACGTTCATCCGCGCATTTTTGCGCGCCTCGGCACGCCGTCCGGAGCTCGTCCGATTGATGAACCAGGAGGGGCTGCACTCGACCAGTCGTCTCGACCACGTCGTGTCGTGTTGCGTCATGCCGACCATCGAGGAGCCGATGCGCGTGCTGGATCGGATGGCGGCAGCGGGTCTAGCCCGGCGAGTGTCGGGACGTACGCTCATGTTCCTCGTCGCGCATGGGGCAGCAGCGCCGTTCACGTTGGGTCCCCTCTCCGATAAATTCGACTCCCTCGACGGTCCTCTCGACCCGACCGAGCATGTCGATCTCGTCACGGAGATACTTATTGGCGGGATCACAGCGTGAGCAGCAGGCCATAACGGAGCGCTGTTACCCAGCCGGTGCCGCTATGCCGGCGTTTGGTGTCCGAGCGACCCGGAAAACGATCTAGTGACCCCTGCTCGCTAGGGGTTGAGTCTCGGTCAACAAGATTGTTTCCATGCAGGAGCGTTCCACCGAGCGAACCCCTCCGGCGCTGCCGAGGCGGTCGGGCAGGCGGCCACCCGATTCTCTCGTGATCCATCCGAATCAACTGCATCCCAACATCATTGACCGTCGTATCCGACAACGAGTCCGAGGAGATCGGCGCTGTGGCCGACACGCTGCCCGAACGCGCTGCATAGGCCCGCCAGCACAAACTCAGCCATATCGGGTTTTTCGAAACGCTCCTGGCTGACGAAGTTTCACGGCGCGAATCCCGTTCCGCGGCACTACGAGCGGCAAAAGTCGAACTAGACTCGAGCACGCGTTTCGACACCTGGACTACCCAGGACGACCTGCGCTATGGCCGCACCCTGCTCGGCGACCTGACCTCGTTGCGATTCCTCGAAGCAGGCCAGTCCGCGATCATCCTCGGACCCGCCGGCTTCGGCAAGACACATCTAGCAACGGCATTGGGGCACATGGCAATATGTCGCCGCAACACCGTACTGTTCGGCCGCGCCGACGAACCGTTCACGCCGCTACGCGCCGCCCGCCTCGACAAACACCGTCGACGCCGAGATCCGCCGACTGGCCGCCATTGACGTCCTCATCATCGACGACTTCACGCTGCGGCGCCTCGACGGCACCGAAACCAGCGACTTCTACGAAATCGTCGTCGAACGCCACCGCCCACACCCTTGTCATCGAAGGACCGTCCTACCGCCAACCCACCCGCGCCGACCGCTTGACCCAGACCACACCGAGGAGCATCGTCAATAACGCGCCCACGGTGGCCCCGTTCCCCCTGGCAAGCGACGAACCCGATGCTGGCCGTGAGCGCCTGTCGTGTGGCCCGCTCCTACCGCGCATGTCCGTAGTACGCCAGTTCCCAGAATGCCTCTTTCTGCTCCGTATAGATGATTTGACCGCCTTCGGAGTGGACAAACGTCGCTGTGCCCGTGAAGCGCAGTAACGCACCGTCGTAGTTCCTCGCGCGCGCCTTCTCGAGTTCGGCACCGTCCATGAAGTCGATAAATTTAATGTGCAGAAAGTCTTTCTCCCGCCGAAATGTGACACTATAGCGACTTTCCCCATCTTGATACTCGTAGAAAATTGTGTTGGCAACTGGCTTCCCCGTATCCGGATCGGTGTAAACGTCGGCCACCTTAAAGGTGACCTCTCCGGTATCTGTGAACTTATCTGCCAGTATCTGGCCTTTGCGTGTCACCAGAAATTCTTGAAATTCATGGTAGCCATACTCTTTCTCGGCCGTGATATTCGCGGCAAGCACCAGGTAATCTCCGAATTGGACGCGGGCCCAGTACCAGTCATGTATGAGCTTCGCCAGCGGGACTTCTGTCCAACCTCGGTCGATATAACCTGGCCCGTTTCCTTTCAGTTGCAAATCCTTCCCGCGTACGGTCACGCTCGCCTCCCCGAGGGGCACTGGTTGCGACGTTGCGAAGAAGTCTTCATCGTGCTCCCCGAAGAATATGTAGCCCGTCCCTGGCCTCCACGGCCGCACAGTACCTGTGAGCTGAACGTCGGCTACGAAATCATCTATCTCGACATGCACCTGATAAGAATTAAGATCTCCCCGGAAGTAGTTGGCGCCCATACGCACGTCGCATTTGTCCTTCGCAGCAAAAAATTCGCCTGCTGGAATCGCCTCTGTCTTTTCTGTGGTTGAACCGTCGGGCGATTTAAGGCTTACTGTCACTTCCGGGGTGAGTGGCAGATCGTGACTGACCCAGGGTTTTGTCTTCATAAATATCGCCAAAGTTGATCCGGCGACCTCCGCGTCGATATACCACCATTCAAAAGTACCGGGACTGCCATCGTTATGCGCACCGTCTTCCCAGGGCCGCATCCGCTCTCTCTCAAGGCCCAGCCTCTTATAGTCCTGCGGGGTCTGTCCGACCCGGGCGGGGAGAACGTGCGTCTTCTCAGTCATTATCTTTAACCTTCCGTTGTCGCTTCTTCATCGGTCTGTTCAGTGATGCCCGCGCATGCGATGACACCACTCGTGCGCCAGGCGCGACTAACGTCGTCATAGGCGGAATTTTCGACCGGTGCACCATCTAGCCGTTCACGGCGTGCGACCGCGATGCCGACGCTTTCTGTCGCGATGTGCGGCAGGTCGGGCCCAAGAGGCACGTCGTCGACCGAAGCCGTATGTGCTGAATCGAGACAACGGGACTAACGGAACACCAACGCATCTGCAGGAGGTTCGGCTTCTGCCTCTGCTAACCGCATGTTCGTCTCGAATCACACCACTAACGATAGACTATTACTCGCCAGGTGACAATAAATACTTCTGCGGCTTCCGGTGGGCGGCCGCGTTCGCCTGCTACACGGGCACCGCCCCCATGGCCGCCTGCTGAAGGCCAAACCCGTACGACAGAGCTACCAAAGACCCAGACTTAGCCAGTCACCGGCCACCGTCAATCACACATCTAGTCGGGGAGTTCGGGTTTGACCGCTGGTGAGGGTTGGTCGAATAGTGGGAGGTAGTACGGTCCGTAGCTGACCCATACCTGGTCTCCGGGTTTGAGATTTTTGCGGCCGATCAGCACTGACAGTTCTATGGTGCGGGGGTTACCTTGGTTGTCGGTGATTGTTGCCGTGCAACTGAAGTAGTCCGCGTTGGCCCTTTGGTCGTCGTAGCCGCTTTTGTCTTCTAGTAAAGGGGTGTTGGCGAAAACGACGCCGTTGCATGCGCTTAGACCTGAGAGTTTGCTTCGCTGGTTGATCTCCAACAGGTAGTGCCGATAGTTGGGATGAAGGGCTTCAACGCGTTGTTCGTCGGCCCGGCTGCGCAGCCACCCACCCATGTAGAAGCCCAGGATGTGACCATCGACTCCGCGCACGTCACCGATGGTTCGTTCCGGCCGGATGAACAGCCCGTACTGGCCGATCAGACCCTGCTCGTGGTCAGGCAGCGGATCGTGTTCGGTCACCTTTCGGGTCACGGTGCGCTGCGATAAAAAACTTGGGAGGGGTTGCGCGCCGGCACGGGAGTTTTCAATCAGCCGCGTCAGGTCGGCGCGCACCTCTTGGGCAAGGCTTTCCATCACCTGTTCTGCAGGGCTTTTCGGCCCCTGTTTCGCCGGGTTTTTCCTCACCGGTTTTGCGGGGTTGCTGGTCTTTGCAGGGGGGCCAGCCGTGTCCTGGAGCCCGATCTCGTGCGCATCAAAGTTCAGCTTCACCTTTTGCACACCCACCTCCGGGGCAACGTTGCCCTCGTGATCGGCGAAAATGTGGTGCACCCGATGCAGCGGATCTTCTGGATCGCGCAGCGGAAACAACAAATCATGACCCTCGATCGGATCGATCCGGGAAGAAGCGATCAGGCGGTGGATTTGGCCTAGCTCATCGCGTTTGGGCCGCCACTCCCACTCGTCGGTCTCGACGTTATACACCCACGGCTCGAGCTGCACATATGCATCGCTGGTCTGGTCGTGCGCACCGGTGTGTATCCAGGTAGGCGCCGGGCGCACCAGCGGCGGCAACTCGGGGTCGTTTCCTTCTTGCTTGGCCGCTACCGCAGTAGCATCCAAGCCTGGCGTGCTGACGATACTGGCCCGCCCGGGGCTGGGAGGGACAAATGGTGTCGGTGCCGGGGTGTCGTGCTGGCTCAGCCGCACCGGGGTGTGAGCGGGCGGGGCGCTGTCGTGGCCTGCCGCCACGATGGCGTCGTAGTGGTCATGACCGTTGTAGCTCACCTGCACGACCCGACCGCTGCCACTGGGCCCCACGTCTTGCACACCATTGGTCATGACGTTGCGCAGCCGCACGTTCAACGTGTGGGCCACCAGGGCCGGAAACATCTCGCCGTAGCTGGTGTTCCAGCCGGCGCTACCTGGCTGCCAGTCGTTCAACGCAGCGATGAGCCCGTGATGCTCTGCGGCTGTCAACGGGCGGTGTGCCCAGGTTTCGCGGGCGGTCCGGCCTAAACTCTCGGTATCCAGCTCGCCCACCGCCGGCAATGCCCGATGATTCTGCAAGTACTCAAACTGAGCCTGAATACCCAGCGCCTCCTCGGTCAGATTCCCCCACTGATCCACCTTGACTTCGTTTTGGGCCTGACTTCGCGCGGTCGCCGTGGCCGAAAGCATCGCCATTGGTGCCGGCCCGCTCCCAGCGTGCGCCGGCATTTCCTGGCTGAGTTCCCGGGTCCGCACATCGAGGTAGCGCGCACGCAACATCTGCGGGGACAACCACGCCGGATCCTGAACTTCCTCGATCCCGCCAGCGGCCAGCCACGCCACCACCTCCTGGCGGCTCGCGGAGTTCACGAAGCGTTCAACTGCGGCCATCTGCTCAGGGCTGCGCCGGTAGGGCTCCACAACGTCGGCCGGCAACCCCGCGGGATCGACTCTTTGCACCCAATCCACCACCATGCGATGCAACCCCTGCGCAGCACCCATGAGCGCAGGCCGACCAGACCCCTGAGCCGCGCGATCACCAGCACCGCCACGCCCAGCGCCCTCCCCTACCCCCAACTCGCCAAGAACATCGGCCCGCGTCGACAACGACCCCAAACCAGCCGGCCAATGCCGCGGCGACATACCCACCAACACCGCATACAACAAACACCACCCATCCCCAGGCACCCGCACCACCACCGGACCACCCGCCGCCGGCCCATCCGCCGCCGCCGAAGCGCCCCTCACCCCCGGCGATGCCTGTCCAGCCGCGCTGACCACCTCGGCCCCCATCCCATCCCTGATGAGGCTGTAGCGGGTTTTGCCGACTCGCAACCTGACTGCGCCCAGTTTTGTGGTGCCGGCGGCGTCATAAACGGTGACGACATCATCAGCGACGTGCACCTGCACCCGTTCACGCTTGTGAGGCTTGCCCACATAAACCGTGTTTTTCTGCTTTACGGTCATCTGCGCCGAATCCATCGACATCGTGCTCACAATGATGGTGCCCTTGTCCTCGACGGCGAGCGTCCTGTTTGACGGGTCGTGCAGCGTGTGGTAGCGCACGTCTTCCTTCAGAGTGACTTTGCCCAGCGGGTTGTCGGCGGCGTCATAGACGCTGACGTCATCACCCACGATGTCCACGCGCACCTTTGCACCCCTGCGGCGGTTGCCGACATGAATAATGCTGTTCTGGTGCACCGTCGTCTGCGTCGACTTCATCGTCTTCGTGGCCAGAACGATGTTGCCGTCGCCGCCGACGGTGAGGATCCTGGTTGACATATCGCGCACGGTGTAGCTGGTTTTGTCGGGTTGCACCGTGACTCGGCCCAGCATGGTGTTGCTGGCGTCGTAAATGGTGACGACATCACCAGCGGCGTGCACCCGCACCCGCTCACTGGCATGAGCCCTGCCGATGGTAATCTGGATTTGCTGCTTTAGGTTCAACCCCTTCATCACTTTGATGGTGCCCCGTTTGCCGACGGTCTTGTATGACATGTGGCCGATGGCGGGGGTGGTGGGGTGCTGCTCGTTGGTTGCCCGCTCGTCCGCGGGTGCAGGGGTGCCTTGGTCCTCGCGGGCTCCTGCGTGGTCCGGCCGAACCCTCCTACCTGTGTCGTTTGTGTCGTCTGTTTCGGGTCGGGTGCGCTTACGTTTAGGGGCGGGGCGAGTACCCAGCACACCATGACCAACCGTGCTGAGCGCAGCGATGCTGGGCCGCGCGATGCTGCGCTGCGGGGTTAACCAGGAACGGCTAGCACCGACACCCGCATCAGCGACGTTCGTCGCCGCTACGCCGAGTTGGCTGGTCGCGACACGCTCAATGAGCCACAGATGACGTGGCCGCAAACCACCGCCAGCGTGGACGTCATCGCTCATGACGCTGCCATCGCCTCGGTGAACCCCGGTGTTGGTGGCGTGTCGCAAAAAGACCCGGCGGGCGTCTTGCGACTCGTCCGGCACACCCAAGTAATGCAGAATTTCGTGCGCAAGCACACCCGGAAGCATCTGCGGGTTCCAATGGGTTTGATCGCTGCCAGTTGCGGCCACCTCAATGCTGGTGTGCGCCTCAGCGGGGCTGGTCACAAACTGCACGTCCACATGGAACTGGTCACCGCTGGGCAGGCGAAAACCCTGATTGGCCAGCTGATCTATCCCGGCCCGCGCATTGGCTTGAACCTCGGCAAGGGTGCCTGCGCTCACCCCGTCGGCTGCCCTGAGGTGAATCCTGAGCCGGTATACCTGAACAAACCTGCCGTCCCCGACCCCGATGCGCTGCCAGTCATAGCGGATCACCCCCCGATACCACCCAATCCGGCCCGGCGTGCTGTCCGCTGCGACATCGGCCACCACCGCGTCCACCGTGTAGGCAGGTGCTGCTTCAAGCTTGGCCGTCCACCTGTCGGGCAAAACCCGGTCCTGAGGCTCAAACCACGGCGCCGAGCCCGCCAAACTATGCCGCCACGACTCATCAGCAAGCACGTCCTTACCGCCCCGCAACCCCACCCAAGCCTCACGTAACGGCGGCGCCCCCCCACCGCGCACCCGACTCGCTGCCCCCAAGCGCAGCGGCGGGGGCGGCGGCGCGACAGGCACGCCAAGAGCAGCCTCGGGCAATGATCGCCCGGGCAGCGCCGTGTTTTCCACCACCTGCCTCACCGGCGTGGCCATGCCCCCAGAGTCACGCACCCCAGACTCGACACCAGGGCCGGTGCGCCGGCGGCCAAGATCAGCACCCGCAACTGGGGGGTGTTCTCTGCGCAAGGCATCGGCATCCATGCGCTGTTTGCCCTTGCCCGTCGATAAGGTCGGCACCGCACGGTCATCCGGGCGGCTGCGCCAGCCCACGTGCTGCTCACCGGACAGCAGCCCAAGTGCTTCGGACACGCTGTGCGCAGCGCTGGGCGGCCCCTCCCCCGGACCCGAAGACCGAAAGCCCTGGCTGCTGTGAACGCCGCCCCCCGCCCCCCCGCGCAGCCGGCCCACGTGTCCGGTTTTGATAAATTCAGCGACCCGCCGAGCCAGCTGTGTCGGGTTGTCATGGCGCCAGGCCTGCAGTTCAGGGTTATCGAGGGCCTCAACGATTCGGGCCGTCGCAGTGGGCAGCACGTCTGCTAGCTCTCGGGCTACCTCGTCAACCAGCACCTGAGTCTGCGGATCAACAACTGCTGGTGGCCGCGGTTGGGGAGCCGTGCGCACGACCGGCCCGCGCGGGCCACCAACGCCATGGCTGCGGCGTTGCACGTGCACCGTGAAACGGCCGGGATCAATATTGCGCAACTCAAGATCTATCAACACCGGAAGCACGACGTTAGCTGTTAGATCGCGAGCCTGTTCCACATCGTGCGGCTGATCATCAACGGCGATTACCAGCTCGATCGGCCCTTGCTGCGCCGCCTCGACTGCCAAAGCCACAGTGCGGTCCACCACCTGCTCCGGTAACACCCTTCCCGCACCCACCGTCCACAACGCCGACTCGTCCGCACCCGGCACGCCCATCACCGCATCGAGGCGCGCCGATCGGCTCGTACCGGCATCCGGCTGGCGAGAGCTCGACGGCTGCGATGACGGCTCTTGCTGGGCCGATCCAGCTAGAGCTGCGGCCCGGTTCTCACCGCTGAGGTCTGCGTCGCGCCGCCTGCGCTTCTGCGGCGGGCCTGCATCACCCGACCCACCACCACCCATCACCCCTAGGTTTTCGGCGGCTCGCTTCTTAGCAGCTCGCTCTCTCATGGCGCGGCGGTGGGCTTTCCGCGTGCTGGGCGAGGGACCCGATCCCCGCTCACCGCGCGGTCGAGTCGACCCACCCCCACCAGAAGGCCCGGCCGCAGAATAGACGTGGCCTGCTGACGGTGCCACATACCCGTAGGGCACCACGCCGAAAGAGGCGAACCGGTCCACCAGACCCGCGGGCACCGCGATCTGACCGTCACGGATCTGACTAATCACCAACATCTCGGCGTGATTGGGCTCCACCGGGGCCGGCGCCAGCGCCTCCCACCGCGCCACCATCGCTTCCAACTCGCTCGCACTGGGCTGATCACCGCCAGCGCGTCGACCACCGTGCGACCCCACCACAGCATCACCGACAGTGGGCCCGCCCTCGCGCGGGGATCCCAACCGCCATGATGCGGCCTGGCCCCCCGACACCTCAGACACCGCGTCCGGCCACGACGTGCCAGTTGCCCGGCGGGTCTCACCAGCAGGGCTTGCGTCGCGCCGCTTGCGCTTCGGCCGCCCGCCTCGGCCCGGATCACCCGACCCGTCACCACCCATCGCCTCTGGGCTTTCAGCGGCTCGCGTTGACTTGGCCTGGTATCTCAGGTTCTGTGCCGCCAGATACCGCTTATAGCTGGCCAGAAGCTCGTCGTCAGGCGGATAGAGGTCGTCGTGCCACTCTGGCGGCTTCCGACTCAGTCCCTCTTTGTACGCGTACTTCATTTGCCCTAGCCGGAGAGTTCTTTTCCACTCCTTCGCACGTTCGAGCAAGCGTTGCCGCTCCAGGTCTTCGCTATTGGTCTGCGATCCCTCGGGGGCATCGCTGCGCGGTGGCGGCCTCCCCGGCCCAGCAGGCTCTGCGTTGCGCCGCTTGCGCTTCGGCCGCCCGCCTCGGCCCGGCTCACCCGACCCGTCACCACCCACCGCCTCTGGGTTTCCAGCGGCTCGCTTTGACCTGGTGCGCTGGGTGTAGTTCCGCACAGCCGCCCTACGCCTCTCGTACTGGTCCAGAAGCTCGTCGTCAGACGGGTAGAGGTCGTCGTCCCAATTTGGCGGCTCCTTCCTCAGTCCATAGTCGTACGCGAGCTGCATTTGCCCTAACCGTCGCGTTTTTTTCCAGTTCTTCGCACGTTCGAGCAAGCGTTGCCGCTCCAGGTCTTCGCTATTCGTCTGCGATCCGCCGGCGGCGTCGCTGCGCGGTCGCGGCTTCCCCGGGCCAGCCGGGTCTGCGTTGCGCCGCTTGCGCTTCGGCCGCCCGGCTGGGGCCGGGTCACCCGACCCGTCACCACCCGTCGCCCTTGGGTTTTCAGCGGCTCGCTTTGACCTGGCGTGGTATCTCAGGTTCTCCGCCTCCCGATACCGCTTGTACCTGGCCAGAAGCACATCGTCAGGCGGATACTCCGCCACCAGGTTTGGCTCCCGACCCGTTCTGAGCGTGTACCACCGCCGGCGGGCGTCCACTTTCTTATCGTGCCAATTCCGGGCACGCCGAAGCAGGTCTTGCCGGTCCTTGACATTGGTCCGCGATCCGTCGTGGGCGTTGCTGTGCGGCGTCCCGCCCCGTTCCGCTGGGGGCGACGCAACCTCAGCAGGACGGGCGGCCATACCGGCCCGCACGGGTTCGGCCGGCGATCCTTGCGGCCCTTCGACGGCAAACTGATGTGTCGCCGGTGTCATCCCCGGGTCAAAGCCTGACCACTCCTCGGGCGCCAAAGCCCCCGGTGGAAGATGACTAGCACCTGGGAGCGCCGACTGCCCGTCTTCGCCGGGGTACCACGCATCGTGCGGCCAGTCCGCGCGCTGCTCGACCACCGGCCCCAAACCGGGGTGTGATGAAACCGATCCCCGCTCACCGGGCGGTCGAGTCGACCCACCCCCACCAGATGTCCCGGCCGCAGAATAGACATGGCCTGCTGACGGCGCCACATACCCGTAGGGCACCACGCCGAAAGAGCCGAACCGGTCCACCAGATCCGCAGGCACCGCGATTTGACCGTCACGGATCTGATTAATCACCAGGATCTCGGCGTAATTGGGCTCCACCGGGGCCGGCGCCAGCGCCTCCCACCGCGCCACCATCGCTTCCAACTCGCTCGCACTGGGCTGATCACCGCCAGCGCGTCGACCACCACGCGACCCCCCCACAGCATCACCGGCATCACCGGCAGCGGGCCCACCCCCACCCGATTGACCAGCACCGCCGCGATCGGATTGATCGCTTAGAAGTGCGCGAGATATCAACTCCGCTCGATGCTCAAGGCTGCCCCACTGGTCAAAGAGCGCCAGGTCGGCATGCGCACGGCCGATCACATGCGCGCCGACGTCGGACAATCCGGGTGTTCGGCGCACTCGTGTGATGAGAGCGTCAATCTCAGCGCGTCCTGGCGATGGCGGCGCGGTCGATAGTGCTGTAACGATCCGCTCAACTCGATGGGTCAGGTTGCTCCACCGGTCAAACGGTGCCAGTGTGGCGTGAACGCGCGCGATTGCGTGCGCGCTGACCTGGGCTAAGGCGGGGAACTGCCGCACGCTGCGGATCAGGTAGTCCGCCTCCCGGTCGGTCGGTGGCCGCGCCGCAGCGGGACGGAAGGGTAATTGTCCTCCCAGTCCGCGGTAAAGCTGCTCGAGGCGCGCTGCCGATCGAGCATCGTCATAGCGCCTGCCCAATAGTCGGCTCAGGCCATATTCGGCGACAAACTCTCGGGCATGGTCTTGCGCGTAGCGGCTGACCGTGTCTACGAGCCTGAGATCGCGCGGCAGCAAGGCCGTAAACTCCGCGTCCACATACAGCGCCGGCTGGTAACCGAAGTGGACCCAGTGCATTAACTCACGCAGCACCGTCCCCAACGCGACGTCCTCCATGAGGCTGTCGACGCCGTCGGAATGAGCGGCAGGGCGTCCGGGAGGGTGTGCGGCGATTGCCCTCGAGCTGATGACCATTGTGTCCGGCGTCCGAAACCACGCCACGGTGTTCGCGGGCATATCTTCATGTATCGGGGTGGGCGTGATATTTATGCGCTCTTCGCCAGCGCCGTTCATAGTGAGGTGCACCGCTAGGTTGCGGAGGTAGCGCGGCAGGAACACATTAAGGTTCGCCGGGAGGGCGTAACGTGCCGCGTGCAACATCTCGAGGGCGCGCAGTATCAACTCTTGACGCGGCCCAGCCAGTGGATCGCTTTCGGAGAAGAAAAACGACACCCGTACGTTGTGCCGCGTCTCTTCCAGGACGCTGAGCGCGCCGAGGTTGTTGTCGGTCTGGCTGCTGGGGTCAGGGCGTTCGAGGTAGGTACGCAACTCTGGGAACTCGGTCAACAACAAGGGGTTGCTCTCGATCAGGTGACGCAGCCGATCGTCGCCGGTACCCACCACAGTGACCCCCGCTTGGACCCTAATCAGCTCCAACTCGCCTTCGAGGTCAAACTGGGCCCGGTCAACAAAATCCGCGACGGCGTCGTCAGTCAGTTCGCCACCATGTGTGCGGACGAAGTCGGTGAGGTGCCGGTAAGCGGGCTGATCAAGGTCATTGGGGTCCACATGTTCACGGGTGACAAGACCAGCTAGCCGCGGGGAAATTTGCTGGTAGGCGCTGCGACGGTCGGGTGGCCACACAGTGAATGCGGGATCATCTAGGGCCTCGGAGTGCCCGGAGGGCCCGGCGTGCGCGCTGCTGGCCTCAGCTCCTAGCGGCTGCCGTCCCGGCTCGCCCAGCGCGGTGTCCGGCCACGAATCGCGCTGGTCGCTGGGAGGCCGACTGCCCCCGCGAAGTCCGATCCGAGGCTGGCCATAAACGACAAGATTGGCGAGCTGGTCAGCCACCGCCGCCCGGGAACCATTGCTGCGCAAATCGTCAGGTAGTTGCCCGTAGGCCCTTGTGATGACGTCATCGAGGCCGTCTACATCAAACCCGAACTCGACCACGCGGCTCTTTGCACTCGCCAGTACATAGTCAGCGTCCAGGCGACTAGCCTCGACGAATCCGTGCCAAGCATCGTAGGGCGTGGTGCGCGGACCCATCCACACAGCAGACTCCGAAGACCTTTCTGAGTCCGATGTCGGTTGGGCCCACGCGCGGCTCTCACCGCCCTGGGAAACGGTATCCCCGACCCCGGTCGGGTCGACATCGCTTGCACGCTGGTCAAATCCACTCCGCTGCCCACGGCTGCCCGCGGGTAGTTGTCCAGCTGAAGCGCTGTCGGTGTCGCTTGCCAGGACATCCAAATGGCGTTGCGCGCTCCCGGATCCCGCATCGGCGGCAGCGTACTGCGGTTCGGGCCCGCGATCGTGTTCAGCCGCCAAATCTGATGACCCAGAATCGGTGGCCTCTGAATCCGACGCGGTGCTTGAAGCATCTAGGTCATCGTCTGCGGCGCCATCCCTGAGCCGCAGGGCCTCAACGCTGGGGCGGGTCCACCAGATCATGGCCTGCTGGGCGCGCTGGGGCACCCCAGGGGATTTGCTGGCGGCGATTCTGTTTCCCCGGCTGCTCGCCGCATGCCAGCTGATGTTCTCCTCACCGGCCAGGCCGAGCAAGTGCCGGCGTACCGAAGCGGCCCGGTCCATCCCGGCGTTACTGAAATACCGCGCACCGCCGCCTTCCACGCGCACCTCAACCCGTTGCCGCTCGGCGAGGTCGCGCAAGTGACCAGCCAAAATGTTCATGGCCTCTGTCGGGGCCTGTAACTGCCGCTGGCGCGGCGCGAAGTCGACGGCCACATACGACCAGCGACCCAAGGGCGCCTCCGGTCCACGCGCCCGCCGCACGGCCTCAATGACCAACTGCGCTTGCACCGGCAGACTACGCCAGCGCTCAGACAACCCCAATGCGGCCTGCGCAAAAGCCACCTCGTTGCGCCCAATCCCCGACAACCACCGCCCGCGACGCACCTGGTCAGCCAAAAAGTTCAGCTGGTCATCGGTAATCGCCGGCGGCAATCCAGGCCCAACACCATCCCGGTGCAACGGGCCGCCCAACACCCGATCCAGCTCAGCCAGCCTCCGGGCTATGCCAGGGTTGTAGTGCTGGCCCACAAGCTCACCCAGGCGGTACTCGGCCACAAACTCATACGGGTTTGTGGCCGCATACGGACTGACCGCCCCCGCCAACTCACCCGCCGCAGGCAAAAATTCAGTTTCGGTCAGATCAGCAAACAACCGGGGCACGTAACTGGCGTGCCGCCAATGCATCAGCTCATGCAGCACGACGCCCAGGGCCGGATCGAAAATGTGGTCAGTGGGTATGCCGATACCTGCCGGCATGTACGTGCCGGACGACAACACAGTAGGGTCGGCCAAAGCGGTGACCATGATTGACCCAGGTGGAACGGCCCGAGCGAAGGTCCCCTCGTAAAGGAACTCGCTGGGTACCGCTTTGCTGCGGATTCGCGGTGCGGTGTGCCCATCGGTGCCTGGGGCGCCACGGACTCTGAGCATGCGGTGATAGCGCGGCAAGTAAACGTCGAGCGAGGCCGGTAGTTGATAACCGGCGTTGGCCAACACCGACAACGCCCTCAACACCAGCTCTCGTCGCGCGTTCACCGTGGAATCGCGGCCGAAGGTGTGCATCCTGACCTGCACCCCGCGATGGTTCACCTGCTCAACGCTCATCGGTAAGTTGCGGTCAAAGCGGATCCCAGCGCCCACGCGCGCCAGCTCTGGACCACCTGTTAAGACATTGAGATCGCCGCCGGGGCGCTCCAGGTAGCTCCACACCTCCGGATACTTGGAGGACCAAACGTGATGGTGGCGTCGCAGCGTCGCATCATCCACACCCTCGACGCGCACCCCGGCGTGTCCTTGCAGCGCCGCCAGCATTTCGTGCCAATCGGATCGTTGCACCTCCAAATAGTGGGCTACTCCTCGGGAGCTCAACTGTCCGTCGCTGCGGCGAGGCAAGTCGATCAGATGCCGCACGTGGTTATCCGACAGCTCGTTATCTGCTAACCGCACCCGCTGCACCAAACCAGACAAGCCTGGCGGCAGCCCTTGGTAAGCGGTGCGCGCATCAACCACCGGTGCGTCGCTGCTGCTGGAGTGGGGGTTAGGCTCTCGCGTCGGCCGCGAACCGCTCAAGTGCCGCGGGCGAGAAGCCCCCCCTTGGATCCTTCCCGCTGGGGAGCGAACGCCCCCGTGGCCGGTGTAGCCGCTTGCCGGCCCTGCCGCGCGATCAGCCCCATCCCCGGGATTTCTGACCGCGGGCTGCGGCGACGACACGCCGCGATCCGCTAGCCGGTCAGGACCATCGCCGGCGGTCAGACGTAGCGCCACTACGTCGGAATCAGGCAACGGTGCTGATCGAGCCGGGTCAGCACCGGCTGCGCTGTTCGGCCCGGTGTCGTCGACGCCACCGACAGTGTCGGCGCCAGGCGACCGGGTGGTATCAGGGCCGGCGAGGCCCGCGCCGAATGCAGCTCGGGTTCCATCTGCTACCGAACGCTCGGGCGGTAAGTGCGTCGCGTGACTGTTCGGCGGGGCGGTCTCGGCGGTGTGGCCGGCGGTGGGCAACCCGGGGTCGCGGCTGGCCCGAACCGGTGTGACGGGCAGCGCGGTGATGCCATCCATCGGCTGGTAGCGCGGAGCAGAAGAAGGACCGGCTTCCGAGTCGACATGCCCCCGCGAGGGCGGCACATACGCATAAGGCAGCACGCCTTGGGCCACGAACCGCCCGACCAGATCCGAAGGCAGCACAACCTCACCTTTTTGCACCCGACGGATCAACTCGTAGTTACCCGGATCCAAGCCGGCGGTCTGGTAATCAGAGAGTCGCGACTCCAACCGCTGCAGCAGGCTTTCAAGCGCGTGCCGACCCGGCTGCCCGCGCCCGCTTCCCGAACTGCTGCCCCCGGGAAGCCGGGCATCAAAACGACTCGGCGACGCGGGGGTGACAAACGGTTCTGCCGGTGCGACCCCGGGCGTTGCTAGATGCCCCGGCGGCCGTAAGGCACTCGGCCCGCCGCCAGCACCCTGGCTGTGGTTCTCTTCTGAATCGTTATCACCGCCACCCCGGAACACAATCGACCCACCCCGTTCGGTTGCGTCCTCCGGCGGCGTGGAAGGCGTGAGCGTTGCTGTCCATCGGATCACGACGCCCTGAGAATGCTGGGAGGGCGGGGCGGCGCTGGGATCACCTTCTGCGCGGGACGGTTCCTGGACGCTTATCGCCGACGCATCAAGCAGCCCACCCAGGTGCTCGCGCACCAAGGTGGCCCTTTGGGGGTCGGCGCCCTCGATCCACACCTCGACCTGGCGGCCGCTGTCGGCGAGGTTGCGCAGATGATCGGCCAGCGCCCCCATGTCCGGCATCGCCGATTCCAGGTCGCGCCGCCCCGGGTCAAC
>NZ_LZKV01000184.1:0-11370 GCF_001672995.1 Mycobacterium sp. 1482292.6
CGCAGCCGGTCAGGTACTTCATGTACTTGTCGTAGACCTCCTGGGACTGGATGGCGATCGCCTGCTCGCGATTGGCCTCGAGTGCCTCGGCCCACAGGTCCAAGGTCCTGGCGTAGTGCAGCTGCAGCGACTGGACGCGGGTCAGGTCGAAGCCCGCGGTCACTCCGTACTCGCCGACGGTCTGCGGCGTCGGCAGCCAGCCGCCGGGGAAGATCTCGGCCAGGATGAACTGCGAGAACTGCACGATTTCGTGGGTCAGCTTCAGGCCCTTGGCCCGCGCGTCTTTGAACGACGGCCGAACGATGGTGTGCAGCAACATCACTCCGCCGGGCGGCAGCGCCTGGTAGGCCATTTTGAAGAAGCGGCCGTAGCGCTGCCGGCCGAAGTGCTCGAACGCGCCGATGGACACGATGCGGTCCACGGGCTCGTGGAACTTCTCCCAGCCCTCCAGCAGCACCCGCCGGCTGCGGGGGGTGTCCATCTGATCGAAGGACTGCTGCACGTGCTCGGCCTGGTTTTCCGACAGCGTGAGGCCGACGACGTTGACGTCGTACTTCTCGACGGCCCGCTTCAGCGCGCCACCCCAGCCGCAACCGATGTCCAGCAGCGTCATCCCCGGCTCGAGGTTCAGCTTTCCCAGCGCCAGGTCGAACTTCGCAATTTGGGCTTCTTCGAGAGTCATGTCATCACGCTCGAAGTAGGCGCAGGTGTAGCCCATCGTCGCGTCTAAGAATAATGCGAAAAATTCATTCGAGACATCGTAAATAGACTGCGATTCCTCGTAATACGGTTCCAATTTCGTCATGCTCGCTACAAAACCTTTCGTCCTATTCAACGCGAGCATACTAACCGACCGGTCAACGACCGGCGATCCGGGCACCGGTGAGTCGTTAGCGTCGCTCAGTAGGAGTAGAAGCCCCGGCCCGTCTTCTTACCGAGCCGGCCCGCCTCCACCATGCGCAGCAACAGCGGCGGCGGGGCATACTGCGGTTCCTTGAACTCCTCGAACATCTTGTCCGCGATCAGCTTCAACGTGTCCAGGCCGACCAGGTCGGACAGCCGCAGGGGGCCCATCGGATGCGACAAGCCGGCCACCACGGCCTTGTCGACGTCTTCGACGGTGGCAAAACCGGCTTCCACCATGCGGATTGCCGACAGCAGGTACGGCACCAGCAGCGCGTTCACCACGAAGCCGGACCGGTCGGAGCAGCGCACCACCTGCTTGCCCAGGACCGCGCTCGCGAACTCCTCGGTGCGCGCGGCGGCGGCCTCGTCGGTGACCAGCGTGCTGACCAACTCGACCAGCGGCAGCACCGGAACGGGGTTGAAGAAGTGCAGACCGAGCACGCGCTGCGGGTTCTTGGTGGCCGCGGCGATCTTCATGATCGGGATGCTGGAGGTGTTGGAGGCCAGCACGGCGTCGGGATCGGTGATAACCCGGTCGAGCTCGGCGAACACCTGCGCCTTGACGGCGTCGTCCTCGATGATCGCCTCGATGACCAGTTGGCGGTCCGCGAGATCCTTCAGGTCCGTGGTGAAGGTGAGCTTGCTCAGCGCGCGGTCGCGTTCGCGCTCGGTCACCTTGCCGGCGCTGACGCCGCGCTCGAGCGACTTCACGATGCGGTTGCGGCCGGCCGTGATGAGGGCGTCGGTGGTCTCGAACACCGTCACGTCGACACCGGCGCGGACCGAGACCTCGGCGATGCCCGACCCCATCTGGCCGGCCCCGACTACTCCTACGCGCTGAATCGTTGTGTCACTCACTTGATCTCTCTCCGGTTCTCTCCGGTAACCCGTATCGTCTTGCACCGCAATAGGCCCCGCCCAGGATCAGCTGGGCGGGGCCTACGCTACTTCATCTCAATTTCGGGGCGCGGCTTGCGCCGAGGGCCGGTGGCTCAGTGACTCACGCCTTCGGTTCCACTTCGTCCTCGCGGCAAGCCCGCTCGTCCTCAGTGAAACTGACCCTCTTCGGTGGAGCCGGTCAGCGCGGTGGTCGACGAGGTCGGGTCCACCGTGGTGGCGATGCGGTCGAAGTAACCGGCACCCACCTCGCGCTGGTGCTTGGTCGCGGTGTAGCCGCGCTCCTCGGCGGCGAACTCGCGCTCCTGCAGCTCGACGTAAGCGCTCATCTGGTTGCGGGCGTAGCCGTAGGCCAGATCGAACATCGAGTAGTTCAGGGCGTGGAAGCCGGCCAGCGTGATGAACTGGAACTTGAATCCCATTGCGGCAAGCTCCTTTTGGAACTTCGCGATGGTGGAGTCGTCCAGGTGCTTCTTCCAGTTGAACGACGGCGAGCAGTTGTAGGCCAGCATCTGGTCGGGGAACTCGGCCTTGACGCCCTCGGCGAACTTGGCGGCGAGCTCGAGGTCCGGAGTACCGGTCTCCATCCAGATCAGGTCGGAGTACGGCGCGTAGGCCTTGGCCCGGGCGATGCACGGCTCGAGACCGTTGCGCACCCGGTAGAAGCCTTCCTTGGTGCGCTCACCGGTGATGAACGGCTGGTCGCGCTCGTCGACGTCGGAGGTGATCAGCGTGGCGGCCTCGGCGTCGGTGCGGGCGATGACCACGGTGGGGACGTCGCACACGTCGGCGGCCAGCCGGGCCGAGGTCAGGGTCCGGATGTGCTGCTGGGTCGGGATCAGCACCTTGCCGCCCAGGTGTCCACACTTCTTCTCCGAGGCCAGCTGGTCCTCCCAGTGCGAGCCGGCCACACCGGCGGCGATCATGGCCTTCTGCAGCTCGTAGACGTTGAGCGCACCACCGAAGCCGGCCTCACCGTCGGCGACGATCGGCGCCAGCCAGTTCTCCACCGAGGTGTCACCCTCGACCTTGGCAATCTCGTCGGCGCGCAGCAGCGCGTTGTTGATCCGGCGCACCACCTGCGGCACCGAGTTGGCCGGGTACAGGCTCTGGTCGGGGTAGGTGTGGCCGGACAGGTTCGCATCACCGGCGACCTGCCAACCCGACAGGTAGATGGCCTTCAGGCCCGCGCGCACCTGCTGCACGGCCATGTTGCCGGTCAGGGCGCCCAGCGCGTTGATGTACTCCAGGTCGTGCAGCTGCTCCCAGAGCACCTCGGCGCCGCGGCGGGCCAGGGTGGCCTCCTCGACTACGGTGCCTTGCAGGGCGACGACGTCCTCGGCCGTGTAGGTCCGGGTGACACCCTTCCAACGCGGGTTGGTGTCCCAGTCCTTCTGGATCTGTTCGGCGCTCTTGGGGGTGCCAACGACAGACATTGGGCATGCTCCTTCACGGTCTTCACTACTGAGTTGCGGACGCCGCACCGGCGGTAGCTAGCGGCTCAACTTCGCTGGTGTGCTAACTCGAAGATGGCACAGCTCATAGGGGCTGGTCCACCCGTTTCAGTTGCCAATTTAAGCAACGGGACCGACCGATTTTGCGAAGTTTGCTAAGCTGCGAACAAACTTAACCGTTTCAGAAGCTACCCGTCAGTAACCCCAAAGCCGCAGGTCACACCGCAAATTAACCGGGACGCTTGTCCTGTTAGCGAGCAAAGATCGCGGCGACGGCTTTCGCCTCGTCGCCGACGGCATATGTGAGCGTTGTAACAGTCCGATCGGCCAGTTCGGTACCGAATTGTTCGGTGGATCCGGCGGGGTGGACGTGCGAGATGATCTCCAGCTTGTCGCCCAGCGCCACCGGCGCCTCGTGCTCGATGGTGACGCGCAGCGGGGTCCGCATCAGCTCCAGATGGGACGCCAGATAGTCCTCGATCACGCTCCAGTACACGGAGTTGTTCATGTGGTCGAACAGGTCGATGTCGGTGACCCGGACCGGAAACTCGTGGATCTCGACCGCGTCGTCGCGGCTGCCCGGCTTGAGATACGACTTCCACCGCAGCCGGTCGACGGAAGTGGTCTTGTGCAGTCCGGCCAGGAAGTCGTCGGCGATGCGCGAGGGCATCTGGGTTTCGCGGTTGATGTTGATCCAGAACGCCTCGGACTCGATGAGCCCACCCTTGCGGCCATCGATGCGGACCCGCATCTCGCACCACCGGTTCGACGTGCCCGAACACCAGCGACGCAGGCGCAGCATGTCGTTGAACTCGATCGGTCGGACCAGGTCGAGCATGGTGCGCCGGACGATCCACAGCGGATGGGTCTCCTCGAAGCCCATCTCGCGCAGCTGGTCCTGGCCGATGTCCTGGATGTGGCGCGCCGCGGCGTCCAGCCGCAACCGACCCGTGCGGTCGATATCGCCGACCCGCAACGGCCACTGGCGGTCGAACACGTCAGGGTGACCGTCGGGCACCGGCATCAGTTGTTTATCCAGGCTCACCGCGTCGCTCCCGTTTCCTCCTCGTGGTTACCCCAGGCTAAGGCCTGCGCCCCGGTCGCATCATCCCAACGGGGTGCGTCGAACACCTATCCCGCGCGACCGCAGGCATTGCCAAGTCTGCGAACTCCCATCTTCGCAAAGGCCGGTAACCTCGGAGAGGTGTCCAAAACGTTCGTCGGGTCACGCGTTCGCCAGCTTCGCAACGAACGCGGGTTCTCCCAGGCCGCGCTGGCTCAGATGCTGGAGATCTCACCGAGCTACCTCAACCAGATCGAGCACGACGTCCGCCCCCTGACCGTGGCCGTGCTGCTGCGCATCACCGAGGTGTTCGGGGTGGATGCGACGTTCTTCTCCTCCCAGGACGACACCCGGCTGGTCGCCGAGCTGCGCGAGGTCACCATGGACCGGGACCTGGACATCGACGTCGACCCCACCGAGGTCGCCGAGATGGTCAGCGCCCATCCCGCGTTGGCCCGCGCGGTGGTCAACCTGCACCGGCGCTACCGGATCACCACGGCCCAGCTCGCGGCCGCCACCGAGGAGCGGTACTCCGACGGCAGCGGTAGCGGGTCGATCACCATGCCGCACGAGGAAGTCCGCGACTACTTCTACCAACGACAGAACTACCTGCACGAGCTGGACACCGCCGCCGAGGATCTGACCAGCAAGATGCGGTTGCACCACGGCGATCTGGCGCGCGAGCTGACCCGCCGGCTCACCGAGGTGCACGGTGTGCACATCAACCGGCGGATCGATCTAGGCGACACCGTGCTGCACCGCTTCGATCCCGAAACCAAGACGCTGGAATTCAGCAACCACCTGTCGTTGGGACAGCAGGTGTTCAAGATGGCCGCCGAACTGGCCTACCTCGAATTCGGCGATCTGATCGACACTTTGGTCGAGGAGGGCAAGTTCACCAGCGACGAGTCACACACCCTCGCCCGGCTGGGGCTGGCCAACTACTTCGCCGCGGCCACCGTGCTCCCCTACCGTCAGTTCCACGACGTCGCGGAGAATTTCCGCTACGACGTCGAGCGGCTGTCCTCGTTCTACTCGATCAGTTACGAGACCATCGCACACCGGCTTTCGACGTTGCAGCGGCCGTCGATGCGCGGCGTGCCGTTCTCGTTCGTCCGGGTCGACCGGGCCGGGAACATGTCAAAACGTCAGTCCGCCACCGGGTTTCACTTCTCCTCCAGCGGAGGCACCTGCCCGCTGTGGAATGTCTACGAGACGTTCGCCAACCCGGGCAAGATCCTGGTGCAGATCGCCCAGATGCCCGATGGCCGCAATTACATGTGGGTGGCCCGCACCGTGGAACGGCGCGCGGCCCGGTATGGTCAGCCGGGTAAGACCTTCGCGATCGGCCTGGGCTGCGAGCTTCGCCACGCTCACCGGCTGGTCTACTCGGAGGGACTCGACGTCTCGGGGGAACCAGGAACAGTGGCCACACCGATCGGCGCGGGCTGTCGGGTCTGCGAACGCGACAATTGCCCACAGCGCGCCTTCCCCGCACTCGGCCGCGCACTCGATCTCGACGAGCACCGCAGCACGGTGTCGCCCTACCTGGTGACCCAGCCGTGAGCGCGCCGGCGGACGGCCGCATCCCGCCGGGGCGGTTCCGCGAACTCGGGCCGATCAACTGGGTGATCGCCAAGCTGGGTGCGCGCA
Organism: Mycobacterium sp. 1482292.6; assembly: GCF_001672995.1. Lineage (NCBI taxonomy): Bacteria > Bacillati > Actinomycetota > Actinomycetes > Mycobacteriales > Mycobacteriaceae > Mycobacterium > Mycobacterium sp. 1482292.6. Next base: position 5,974 of record NZ_LZKV01000184.1, read on the forward strand.
CCGTGCGGGCCCCGGAGATGCACCTGTTCACCACCCTGGGACAGCGCCGGTTGCTGTTCTGGACCTGGCTGGCCTACGGGGGCCGACTGCTGCGCGGCAAGCTCCCGACCATCGACACCGAACTGGTGATCCTGCGCGTCGCGCACCTGCGCTCGTGCGAATACGAGTTGCAGCACCATCGCCGGATGGCGCGCACCGCCGGGCTCGACGCCGATCTGCAGGCCGCGATCTTCGCGTGGCCGCAGCGGTTGGACCCGGTCGATGCGCGCCTGACGGTGCGTCAGCAGGCGCTGCTGTCGGCGACGGACGAGTTCGTCAAGGACCGGACGGTCACCGCCGAGACCTGGCAGGCGCTGGCCGCCCACCTGGATCGGCGGCAGCTGATCGAATTCTGTTTGCTCGCAAGCCAATACGACGGTCTGGCCGCGACCATGTCAGCGCTCGAGATTCCGCTGGACCATCCGCGCTAGCTACAGGTAGACGTCGGCGAGGATGGCCAGCGTCAGTATCACGGGAAGCACCGGCAGCGCGAAGGCGAACGCCGCCCACGGCCGCTTGCCCCGCCGGCGCTGCCGCAAGCCCCACAGCGCGGCGCCGATCCCCAGCACCACCGACGCCAGCAGCACCAGCGGGCCCCAGTGGCCGGCGGTCGCGTTGTCGCCGTTCGAAATGGCCAGCAGCCACAGGACATAACCGGTCGCCAGGCCACCGACGGCACCCGCGAGGGCCTGAGGGGTGACGGTGCGCATATCTCTTACTCAGAAATTGATCATGTGCCCGGTCAGGCCGTGGAAGCATTCCTGCAGCGCCTCGGACATGGTCGGGTGGGTGTGGACGTTGCGGGCCAGCTCGGTTGCGGTCAGGTCCCACTTCTGGGCCAGCGTCAGCTCCGGAAGCAACTCGGAGACGTCGTGGCCGACCAGGTGTCCGCCCAGCAGCTCACCGTATTTCGCGTCGGCGATCAGCTTGACGAACCCGCTGGGGTCGCCCACGCCGTGGGCCTTGCCGTTGGCGGTGAACGGAAACTTCGCCACCACCACGTCGTGGCCCTCCTCGCGAGCCTGCTCCTCGGTGAGCCCGAAGCTGGCGACGTTGGGCTGGCAGAACGTCGCGCGCGGCATCATCCGGTAGTCACCGAGCGCCAAAGTCTCTGCGCCGGCGATGGTTTCGGCCGCCACCACTCCCTGGGCCTCAGCGACGTGGGCCAGCTGCAACTTTCCGGTGACGTCGCCGATGGCGTAGATGTGCTCGATGTTGGTCCGCATGTAGTCGGTGATTCCGATGGCCTTGCGGTCGGTCAGCGCGACGCCGGCCGCCTCCAGGCCGTAGCCCTCCACATTTGGGGCAAAACCGATGGCCTGCAACACCTTTGCGGCCTTGAGTTCCTGCGAGTTACCGTCCTTGCTGACCACCACGGTCACCTCGGAGCCGTTGTCGGAGATCGACTCGACCTTGGTGCTGGTCAATATCTTCACGCCCAGCTTCTTGAACTGCCGCTCGACCTCCTTGGAGACATCGGCGTCCTCGTTCGGCAGCGCGCGCGGCAGGAACTCGACGACGGTCACGTCGACGCCGTAGTTCTTCAGCACATAGCCGAACTCCATGCCGATCGCCCCGCAACCGGCGATGATGATCGACTCCGGCAGCTCGCGGGACAGGATCAGTTCCTCGTAGGTGACCACGTTGGCCGACAGCGACGTGCCGGGGACCAGGCGGGTGCTGCTGCCGGTGGCGATGATGGCGTTGTCGAAAGTCACCGTCTCCGTGCCGCCCTCGTTGAGCTCGACGGAGATCGTGTTGGCGTCGGTGAAGCGGCCGTAGCCATGGATTTCGGTGATCTTGTTCTTCTTCATCAGGAAGTGCACGCCGGCGACGCGGCCCTCGGCCACCTTGCGGCTGCGGTCAAACGCGGCGCCGTAGTCGAAGGTCGCCTCGCCGCTGATGCCGAACGTCTTGGCCTCTTTGGTGAAGATGTGGGCGAGTTCGGCGTTGCGCAGCAGCGCCTTGGAGGGGATGCACCCGACGTTGAGGCAGACGCCACCCCAGTACTTCGGTTCGATCACCGCGGTGCTCAGCCCCAGCTGTGCGGCGCGAATGGCTGCGACATATCCGCCGGGACCGGCCCCGAGGACGACGACGTCATAGTGAGAAGTCACGAGCCCACCCTAGTTGGCCGCGGCCTCTGGCGGCCGCCCGGGCGAGCCGTCAATAGGGAATGACACCGACCAGACAGTGCCCCGCTCGCTCGCAGTGGTAGTAGCCGTACAGGGGTGCCGCGGCGACCAGCGACGCGAACGGCCCGGACATCAGCGCCACCGCGAGCGCCGAGATCAGCGGCCGGCCTTCGGTCATCGCCAGCATCACCGAGCCGACGATGCACACCACCACGTAGGCCAGGACGACGAACAGCGCCGCCGTCTGGTCGGACGAGTGGTACCACCAAGAGAACAGCCCCAGCCCGATCACGGCCGCCGCGGACCACACGCCCAGCAGCACCAGGGCCAGCTTCCACCACCTGAGGTAGAGATACCGGCCGGGCACGTTGATCGGTTGCACGGGGCCGACGGGCTCGGGCGACTCCTGCTCGCTAGCCTCCGGCGTCGCGGCTGCCGCCGGTGCGGCGGCGGGCTCCGGCTCGGCCACCGCGGGGTGCTCGCCGGTCTCGTCATCGAAATCGGGCGCCCAGGATTGGGTGCCGGTGTGCTCGGAGTCGTCTTCGTCATCCGAGAAGTCCGGTACGAACGCCTCGGTGCCGGGGCTCGAGGCGTCCTTGTCGTCAGCCACCGGCGGTCACCCGTAGCGCGACGAGCACACCGAACCAGCCGGGCGCCACCGACAGCAGGAACGCCCCGAGCATGGTGACCCACCGGCGCCCGGAGAACAGGATCGTCGCCAGCCCTACGACGCTGGGGATGCCGACCACCGACGCGATGGCGACGCCCGGGCGGACGCTGGCGTGAATCGCCAGGGTGCAGGCCACGCCCGCCAAAAGTCCGACCGCACTGCCGATCAGCATGGCGCTGGCCAACAACCAGGGACGCGGAAGGGGAATCACTTTCTCGACTGTACTGCGGCTACCCGCGCGGGGGGCACGTTGACGACGCCGCGTCGGCCACCACCGGACCCCGTGCCGGGGGGCGTTCACCGCGTTCGTAATCCGCGCCGGTGATCACCGCGGCGGCGGCCATTGCGGCCCGTTCGTCGTCGGTGAAGACGCGACCGCGGGACAGGAACCGCACGCCGTCGGGCGCCTCCAGGCTGAACCCGCCCCCGCGGCCGGGCACCACGTCGATGACCAGCTGGGTGTGCTTGTCGCGATAGTGGGCGGTGTACTGCGGACCCGAAATCCACACCGGCACACCGTCTGTCCCGACGTCGAGGACGCCGAGCAAGACGTCGCGATCGCCGACCAGGAAATCGCCGAGCGGATAACACATCGGCGACGACCCATCGCAGCAGCCACCGGACTGGTGGAACATCACCGGGCCGTGGGCGGCCTGCAACCGCGCCAGCACCTCGGCGGCCGGGGCGGTGATGACCACCCCGGGGGGCGGAAGCATCAGAAGAACCCTTGCGCCTTTTCGGAGTAGGACACCAGCAGGTTCTTGGTCTGCTGATAGTGGTCGAGCATCATCTTGTGGTTCTCCCGGCCGATGCCGGACTGCTTGTAGCCGCCGAACGCGGCGTGGGCGGGATAGGCGTGGTAGCAGTTCACCCACACCCGGCCGGCCTGGATGTCGCGCCCGGCCCGGTAGGCGGTGTTGCCGTCGCGGCTCCACACCCCGGCCCCCAGGCCATACAGGGTGTCGTTGGCGATCGAGATGGCGTCGTCGTAATCGGCGAACGACGTCACCGTGACCACCGGCCCGAATATCTCCTCCTGAAAGACCCGCATCTTGTTGTCGCCACTGAAGATGGTGGGCTGCATGTAGAAGCCGCCGGACAGGTCGCCGCCGAGCTCGGCGCGTTCGCCGCCGGTGATCACCTTGGCGCCTTCGTTTTTGCCGATCTCGATGTAGGACAACACCTTTTCCAACTGATCGTTGGAGGCCTGCGAGCCCAGCATGGTCTCGCTGTCCAGCGGATCACCCTGGCGGACTGCCTTGGTGCGGATCGCGGCCAGTTCGAGGAACTCGTCGTAGATGTCGGCCTGAACCAGGCTGCGCGACGGACAGGTGCACACCTCGCCCTGGTTGAGGGCGAACATGGTGAAGCCCTCCAGCGCCTTGTCCTGGTAGTCGTCGGCCTTGGCCATCACGTCGGAGAAGAAGATATTGGGGCTCTTGCCGCCGAGCTCCAGCGTGACCGGGATGAGGTTTTGCGACGCGTACTGCATGATCAGCCGCCCGGTGGTGGTCTCGCCGGTGAACGCGATCTTGGCGATCCGGTTGCTCGACGCCAGCGGCTTGCCGGCCTCGGCGCCGAATCCGTTGACGACGTTGACCACTCCCGGCGGGAGCAGGTCGCCAATCAGCGACATCAGGTAGAGCACCGAAACCGGTGTCTGCTCAGCGGGTTTGAGCACCACCGCGTTGCCGGCCGCCAGCGCGGGCGCCAGTTTCCAGGCACCCATCAGGATCGGGAAGTTCCACGGGATGATCTGCCCGACCACTCCGAGCGGCTCGTGGAAGTGGTAAGCCACGGTGTCGTCATCGATCTGGCTCAGCGCGCCCTCCTGCGCGCGCAGCGCCGCGGCGAAGTAGCGGAAGTGGTCGGCGGCCAACGGAATGTCGGCGGCCAACGCCTCGCGGATCGGCTTGCCGTTGTCCCAGACCTCGGCCACCGCCAGCGCGGCGGTGTGCTCCTCGATGCGGTCGGCGACCTTGTTCAGGATTGCCGCGCGCTCCGCGGGTGCCGTCTTGCCCCACGCCGGGGCGGCGGCGTGCGCGGCGTCGAGTGCCTTATCGATGTCGGCCTCATCGGAGCGGGCCACCTCGCAGAACGGCTGGCCGGTGACCGGGGTCGGGTTCTCGAAGTAGCGGCCCTTGGCCGGCGCAACCCACTGCCCGCCAATGAAATTCTCGTAGCGGGATTCGTACGACATCAACGCCCCGGCAGAACCTGGACGTGCGAAAACAGGCATCTTTTCGGCTCCTTCCCTCGTGACACAGCTCACAGTACGCTGCACTCATCCGGGGATGTCGGGTCGACGCGGGGGACGAGCATGGCCGAGACGCATTCAGCCGAGGAGGCGCTTCGGCAGTGGAGATCCGTGGCACCGGCCTGGGAACAGCACCGGGAACGCATGTTCGGCGACGTGCGCGCGGTGTCCGAATGGCTCGTCGAGCAGGTTGATCCGCAACCGGGCCAGACCGTTCTGGAGGTGGCCGCGGGCCCAGGCGAGACCGGCTTTCTCGTCGCGGACCGGCTCGGTCCCACGGGCCGCCTGATCTCCAG
>NZ_LZKV01000185.1:0-5573 GCF_001672995.1 Mycobacterium sp. 1482292.6
GCACCAGCCGCGACGGGTCGTGGTCGCGCACGGCGGCGTCCGGGGCGAAGCCGTTGATCATGTCGCCGCGGTAGGACCGCAGGCCCAGCGCGTCGATGTCGGCCGAGCGTGGCTTGGCGTACTGGCCGGCGATGCGGGCGACCTTGACCACCGGCAGGCTGGCGCCGTATGTCAGCACGACGGCCATCTGCAGCAGGGTGCGGATGTTGCCGCGGATGTGGGGTTCGGTGTTCTCGGTGAAGGTCTCGGCGCAGTCGCCGCCCTGCAGCAGGAACGCCTCGCCCCTGGCGACCTGGGCAAGCTGTTCCTGCAGCCGGACGATCTCCGACGGCACCGTCACCGGCGGGACGCTCTCGAGGACGGTGCGCATCGCCGCGGCCTCCGCGGCGTCCCAGCTGGGCTGCTGGGCGGCCGGCTTGGCCAGTGCGGCGTCCAGCCGAGCCCGCAGGTCAGGCGACAGCGGCGGCAACTGCGGCAGCTGGTCGATCGGGATGTCGACGGTCCAGTTCATCGGTCCATGGTAACCGGACTCGGACTGCTCGACCGTAGGGCGAATTTCGATCAAGGAACGTGAAACCTGCTGTCGCAGAACGTAGTCCATCGCCGCCATCTCTATCGTAGGGTCTTTCGTCGGCAGGCGCTCCGCGTACCGACGTTGTTCACGAGGCAGACAACCGCACTGCTGAATCCATTCCTGCTGGGGCGGTGGGGTGTTCGTTCGTCTGCACTGGTTCGGTCCGCATGAGTTGGTGTCGAGTCATAGGCGGTTGTACTCATAGGGTGGCTCGCTGAGCGTGTGACTCAAATACACATTGCGCGGCTAGCCTTGAGGCGGAGTTGACCTCCTCGTAGCCGGGATACTTGCCGATGCGTTGGACAACTTCGAAGAAAATGCCGTCGCCGATCACGAGTGTGAAGAAGTGGTAGAACTGCCCGCCGAAGGTATCGGCGTCGTAGAGGATTCCATAGCTGCTCATGATATTCAGTTGGGCTGAGGTGAACTCGATTTGTGTAGCCGGGGCGTCATAGTAGTTCTGCGGCACGGGAAGAGGCTCAAACCCGCGTTGTTGCCTGCGGTCGGCCGCATTGAAGATGTCGTCAGTGCGGAGGCGATGTGGGTAACGCCGCCGAATCGTGCCAGTGGCGATCGATTAGGTTCTGACGTCATGGCCGGTATTGTGCTGAGTTCAACACGCAGCGTACCTGCGTGCGGGGCGTCGAGAGTAAAGGCGCGGCCGCATAAGGCCGTTGGCGTCGACGAGATCGTGACCTTCTTGGGACTGCATCCCGAACACCGACCGCAACAGCAGCATGACACCGGACTGCCTGTCTTCGGAGACAGTCAGGGCTACCTGATCAACGAAGTTGAGAGACGTTGCGGCTGATATGGATTGGGCTCCAGGGGCGAGGTTTGAATGATGCGGATGGTCCCGTGGCATGTGGGCGCGCTTGCAGATCGAATGATGTCTCATCGGTGACCGTGACCAGGTTGACACCGACGTTGCAGGGGTTTGCGCTAGTCGCTGGCTGCTAGCACCGAGCATTTCGGGCAAGATGTTCCTCTGGATACTGCGGGCCCAATTTCAACAAATCTAGCGGGCCGTTTCGTCGCTTGAATGCCCAAACCATAAGTCATCGATACAGGCGCTGCAAAGTTGAACTGGTGAACAACTAGTTACGCGAAACATAAACGCTTCTTACGCAAAGCAGTGAAATGCACGGCCACCTCTTAGTATGCGCCGCCGTCGTGGGCTAATTGTGTCGTATGTCATTGTAGCCGGAACCTACTAGATGATTCGTAATTGCTATCACGAGTGGTATCGCTCGCGAACGCTGGACTTACCGAAGGTTCGGTGGTTAGCACATGAAATCCCCGATTTACCTCAACGCAAGTCGGCTTCTGCCCGCCGGCGTGGGCGTCCCGTCGTTCCCGCGACCGGGTCACCTCGGCAGAGCCGGCGCGGCCATCGTGATAAGCAATCAAAGCTGTTGGCGCACAGCGGGGTTGCCACTGCGGGGCGAGTGCCTGGCCCGTGTGAGTGAAGGATGTTACCTTGCGGGAGAGTGGCGGGGCGACGATTGCTTCCGCAAAGTAGTTGTGGTGTAACCGAAGAACGAGCCGCTAGTAGCTGACGATTGCTGTCGCGATCATCGAGTTCGCCACAGTCGTTGTACGCCAATATCGTCGGTCCGACTCCGCAAGACGCTGAACCGGGGAACGCCAGCACAGGGGGAACACCAGCACAAGCTTCAACGATCGTCTACGCTCACTCCAACAAGCCGGTGTTGCGATCACCGGTTGAATCCAGCGGCTCTCGGCGACGGTGGCGTCAGCGGATGGGGTACGCGATGAGCGTGGGCTCGCGCCGCTGGTTATCAGACCAACACCAACGGACTATCCCGGGTTTAGTTCCGTTCTTAATGGGACGATCAGGAGGATGCCCTCTAGGTCCGGTCAGCAGGCTAAACCCGAGCAGGCAAACCGGAAGAGCGGCCAATTCCTTTGTGGCGCAGCATTTGGAGCTTGACGCGTACAGTCGGCCGATCTCGTGGAAGCATGGCGACCGCTGCATTAGATACGAGCCGAGGTTTTGCTTTGTCGATTCTGCTCTTGCGCCCAGCAGGGCGGGGGAGCGGCGCCGTACTGCGGCCTACGACGGGTGATGCCGTGGATTGTCGCCGGAATGATTCATCGAATGAAAGCGGGCCCAGGTTTGGCCGCTGCTTGCTGCTCGAGCACTTTGTATGTCATGAATCGCCGATCCGTTGGCCACCGCCCCGATGGTTTCTACTGCGGTGATCACGGCGGAGACGTCAGGACCCCTGTGCTACAAGGTCTTTGGCGGGGATGCAACGGCCGGCAGCTGGTTGTCGTCGCCGACCACTCCGCTGACGTTCAGTTGAATGAGCGCTGGATGAGCGGGCCAGCAGACATCGAATGCTGAGAGCCCATTGCCCCAGCTTCTCGACCAGTGCCTGCCGGCGGTGCTGAGATCGGGAGCGGTGGAGATCATCTGCTCGCATGCCATGCGCAGCAGTCTTTGCGCCCGCTCACATGGTGATACAGCGCCGCCGCAGTGCTGAGACCGATGCGCTGAGCAACTGACTCCATCGTCACCGGGTCCAGCCCTATCTCGCTGACCGCGTCGGCGGTGAGGCGACGGTTGATCCCCAGGCCGACCTGCTGAGGATGTTGGCGCCACTGCACGAGGTCATCGAACAGATTTAGAATACTTCCAGGAGTGGATACTTGGGCTTGTGGAGGTAAGTTACCGTTAGGACGCGACCTCTACAGTCCGCTGTCGACGTGCTGTCCATGATGGGTGAAAGGGTTTGCCTTGTCTCTGTTGCAGAAGGATGAAACGCTGTCTGCCTGGACCGATGTGCGCGCTCCGGCTCACGCCGTGTACGCCCTGGTCTCCGACATCACCCGTATACCGCAGTGGAGCCCGGAGACTGTCAGCGCCCGATGGCTCGACGCGAAGACTTTCGAGGCACGCAACCGGCGCCGTCTTGGCCGATGGACCACGACATCCAATGTCGAGACCGCCGAACCAGACCGCGAATTCTCGTTTATCGTCCAGGCTTTCGGCGGTGACTGGACTCAATGGACGTTTCGCCTCGACTCGGGCCCGTCAGAGAACACAACACGTTTGACCGAAAGCGTCCGCATGTGTGTGCCCATGCCGCTGACCGCCGTCGTCTTTGAGCTCCTTTTCCTCTGGGTCCGAGATCGCCGCGCCGACCTGCAGGCCAACCTGGAGAAGTCGGTTGAACGCATCCGAATGATCATTGAGGAGCAATAGGTGAGATACCTAGACAGGATCGCGGTGGTGACCGACGCCTAAGCCCAGATCACCCGCTTGCTCACCCAAGACCAACGGGCTGGCATGGATCAAGGAATTACTCCACGGGACGCCGAATCACGCCTTACACCTTCTTGTCGCGCCGAATGTGTTAGTCCGTGGGAGCTTTGGCCCGAAGCAGAGGTTCGGCGTAGGTGGTGTAGGTGATGTATGTGGCGAATTGCTCGACGCGGGACTCGAACGACTGGCTCGCAGATCGCTTTGAGTTTTGAGGCCAGCCAGGCCTGGACATGGGCAAGGGGTCCTCGCGTGGCGGGAGCAGGCCGTGTGCTCGAGGAGGCTGCGCAGATGTGCGACCTGGCTGTTTTGTCCGGCGGCGTCGAAACCGTCGTGGCTGAGTGGGATGTCCTCACTGGCCAGGCCAGACAGTGCCGGATCCGAGGATGCTGTCATCCATGCAGCGCTGTCGGTGCGCCAGCCAATCGGCGATCACCGCCAGCGTCCAGTCAAAGACAGTCAGCACACTGCGTCGTTTGTCGGTGTCGGCGCGCTGTTTGATCCGACCGGGACGCCGGCAACAGCCGTCTGCTAGATTCACAGTCACAGTGAATGTAGCATTCACTGTGACTGTTGATTGGCAGAAGGGGTGAAGGGTGGCACCGATGACCCGCCCCGGCCGCGATGGCGAGGTCATCCGTAGCCGAATCCTCACATCCGGCCGCGAAATATTCTCTCGGCGTCCGTATTCCGACATCAACGAGAGGCAAATATGCAAGCACGCAGGCGTCAGCTCCGGAGCACTGCGACATCATTTCGGCGACAAACTGGGTTTGTTCATGTCGGTGGTCGAGGGTCTGCAGCGTGACGCTTGGTTGCGCATACAGGCAGCCATCGGACAGCACCAAGAATCTTGGGATCGGTTCCGCGCTGGGATCGTTGCGTTGCTGGACGCTTGGGCCCAACCCGCGTACCAAACAATTTTGCTCGCTCAAGGACCCGCCGCTATTGGGTGGGAACAGTGGTTTGCCCTCGACATACCTCATTACGATGAGCTCATCCAGGCAATCGCCGAAACGCTAGCGCCCACCAAGCCCGGCGGGTGTGCTGCGACCATGCTGGTCGCCACCCTGCGCGGCGCATTGAACGAACTTTCTTGGGAAATCGCCCAATCCGTCGATCCCGTAACAGCGCGCCACCATGCCCTGACTGTCATCGATAAGCTCTTATACAGTTTCCGCCCAACACCGCCCCCCACACCCGCTAATAAGCCGAAGCGCACACGGGCCGACAAAAGACGCGATGCAACCGACAATACCTCGAAGGGGCGGAAACCGGGCGAACGCGCGACGACGCCGCCCCGGCGCGTTAGCTTGAAACGCTTACGCGAGGCGACGAGCTAACCGGTCTGACCAAGCTGTCGATGCCCTAGTCGTGCTGGCTTTTCCGGCCTGTCGAGCGCAGGTCGTGGGGATCCGTTCCCTCACCGTTCACACGGGGTGTTTGCGGCGCGAAGTTTGGCTGGCTATTGCTGTGAAGAGCTGGCTCGGGTGGCCGCCGTCAGTTCGTGGGCTGCTGCAGGCGCGCCACGACCCGTCCGCGGCGGGTCACGTCGATGGTTTCGCCGGCCGCGACGCGGTCGATGTAGTTGCCGAGATCGATTCGCAATTGCCGGATGCCGATGCGATCGGGTATCGCGCCAGTGTGGGTCACCTGCGGCGACTCACAGGCCTTGCTCAGAAGGCAATCGATGATGGCTAGGGCATGGTC
>NZ_LZKV01000186.1:0-34863 GCF_001672995.1 Mycobacterium sp. 1482292.6
GCAGGCGTACTGGATCGTCCCGGGCGGGTCGGCAGGCACGGTCGGGAAGTATGTCGGCGACGCCAATGCCGCCGGCGCCATCCCGGTGCTGGCGATTTATGGCATCCCGCACCGCGACTGTGGCAGTTTCGCCGCCGGCGGCATGGGCTCGGCCGACGCCTACCGCTCGTGGATCGACGGCATCGCATCCGGTGTGGGGGCTTCGCGAGTGGCGATCGTCGTCGAACCCGATGCGCTGGCCATGGCCGACTGCCTGTCCGGTGATGCGCGCCAGGAACGCTTCGACCTGATCCGCTACGCCGTCGACACTTTCACCCGCGATCCGAACGCGGCCGTGTACGTCGACGCGGGTCACTTGCGTTGGCACAGCGCCGACGACATGGCCGCCCGGCTCAATCAGGCCGGCGTCGGCCACGCGCGGGGTTTCAGCATCAACACCGCGAACTTCTTCACCACCGAGGACGAAATCGGTTATGGCGAGGCCATTTCGGGCCTCACGAATGGCTCGCACTACGTGATCGACACGTCGCGCAACGGTGCGGGACCGGCCCCGGACTCCGACCTCAACTGGTGCAACCCCAGCGGCCGAGCACTGGGCACTCCGCCGACCGCCAGCACCGCGGGCGCACACGCAGACGCCTACCTGTGGATCAAGCGCCCCGGCGAATCGGACGGAACATGCGGCAAGGGTGATCCGCCGGCCGGCAACTTCGTGAATCAATACGCAATCGAGCTGGCCCGCAACGCCGGTCACTGAGCGCCGCGAATCGATTTGCGATTCGTGATCGTTCTTGGTTGAAAATGGGTAACATTTAGATACCAAAAACAGCAAAGCGAGCGCGCGACAAGAGGCATCATGGCCAGCAAAGTCGAGATCATCGCCGTCTTCGCGATCTGTACTGCCTTCATCACGGCTCCCGGCGCCCTGTCCGGATTCGTCGCGCACGCCGACGATTCGGGGACCGCGCTGTACAGCGGTATCAACCAGCTTCGCCCGGGATGCCCGCCGATCAGCGACGACCCGCGCTTGACCGAAGCCGCCCAGCGCCATGCCGATGACATGTTGCGCAACGGCGTCAGCGGCCACATCGGGTCGGACGGCTCATCACCGCAGGCGCGAATCACCGCTGCGGGTTATCGGAGCAGGTACTCGGGTGAAATCGTCTTCTGGGGAACCGGATCCGCCGCGACCCCGAAGGAAGCGCTCGACATGTGGATGCAGAGTCCACCGCACCGAGACATCATTTTGAACTGCGCGTATAACGCGGGCGGCTTCGCCACCGCCTGGGACGGCAACAAGATGACCGCCGTCGGGGATTTCGCGGCGTCGTAAAACCTTGTACCAAGCTTTTTTCAAGTCGTAACTTCTGTCGCTATGCCCGGCGACTGTGTTGCCGCCACGCTCGAGCGGTACTCACACGTGGGGCAGCCACCCAGATCCCTTCGGCGACAGCACGAAGCCACGGCCTTGCGGGTCCTTGCACGCGGTCGTGCCTGAGTTGTCGACCCCGCAGATGATGCCGTTCACCGTGATGGAATGGCCCGGAGGCAGCGTTTTGACTGGCTGTCCGTCGATCACGCGTGATGGTTCACCCTCATTCGTCTGCTTCAGCCCAGTGGTGGTTCCGATCCAATTGACTCCGGTGATTCCCGCGTCGGGATTTGAAGGCGCGGGAGGGATCCCGGGCAGGTTGTTGCCAGTGCACTGTGCTTGGTCGGGCATGTAGTTGCAGACGACCCCATCGGGAGTGAGGAAATACACCGTGGGCAGGGGCGGCCGGCCAGGGTTGGAAACGTCGATCGTGTAGTCGCGGACGTTCACTGGTGCGTCTGCGCTCAGATCGGGAAATCGAGGTGGGTCGGCGTGCGCCGTGCAGGCAACTAACAACGTAGCTCCGGCGAGTGTCGTGACGCCGACCAGTTTGTTGATGGCCATATGCATCCAATCGGTTCAGGCGGGTCAGTGATAGGGGCTAAGTTGAAACTCTCGGGTGTTATACGGAGTACCGAACGGCACGCCGTTCGCATCCTTAAGCGTATTCCATTGACTTCCAAATAATTTCAAATCGTCGAGCGTTGATCCGGGCAGGATATATCCACCGTACGGTTGTGGGATGAACTTCGGGCCCCCTGGGTCGCCATTCTGCGCAACGAGGGTTGTGGGCACGTTCGCACTAAACATTTCGGTCGGGTTGGCTCCTACCCGCACTTCAATACTTCCCATATGCGCGTCTACGTTAAAGCCAGATAAGACGGGCTTCCCGCCGATTTCTCGAAAGCTCAGCTCCCCGTAACGGTTCGGGGTTACCTGTACGGCCTGCTGTCCGGGCTTTCCCCAGTCGTTCCCGTTCCACGGCTGCCAGGTTGAACGATCGAACACGTTGCCGGGATCCGCGCGGTACATGGTGATGCCTCGGCTGCGGTCGAAGGAATCGGCGGCGATGTAGACCTTGCCGTCAGTACCCTTATAGCCGCTGACCTGTGTGGGCGCTTCGCCCGCGCCCCGAAACGACCCCGGCACCATGGCCCACCCCTTACCGGGGTCACCATTAACCTCGACCAGCCACGAAGCCACGGGTTTCAAGTCACCCTGAGTGCCCGTCACCATCATGTAGGTTTTGTCGCCGAGCGTGATCGTCCCAGCTGGCAGGGTGTCGGTAACCCCCTTCGCTTCCGCTGGGATGGGAAATAGCTCGCGACCGCTACCTTCTGCTCCCGTCAATGGCGCCCCGAAATGCGGGCGTCCATCGGCATCGAAGGTCACTGGAACGGCGACAGATCGATAGTGCTCGCCCTCACCGACCTTATTGCCGGAGAACGAATCACCAAAGATAGCGAGGTACTTCCCGGGCTGCCCGGGTACCTCGACGACTTCCCCCAAGTCGGCCGCCCCAATTCCTGGGATGCCGGGAATGCCGCCGGTGCCGGCGATCGGACCGAGATCTCTTACCTCACCGGGTTTCAGTGGGCTTTCGATCCAACCGTCTACGGCTTTCGGGATGTCGTAACCGTCGGCATGCAGAGCGCTCATCGATTTCCGTAAGGTGTCCGAGTAGGCGTTGCGAATTGAATTCATCTGCTTGACGGCTTCGCGGACGTCGTCCGCGGCCTGGGCGTGCGCAGCGTCCCTCAGCTTCTCTAATTTGTCGCGTTCCGACGCGGAGAGTTCGAATGTCAGGTCATGATTTATCGCGTGGATGAGTCTGTCGAGTCCCCGCAGCTCGCTGTCCAGCAGGGCGATCTCTTGAGCCCCTTGCTTTTGCGCATCGGCCAACGCGGCGGCGATGGATTCCAGATCGGCGCCGATCTTCGGTAGTCGCTCAGACTGTGCACCAAGGGATTTGGTGACTCGTTGGACTTCGTCGGAGTCATTGATCGGGTGACCACCGTCCTGGTGGTTCCAAGCGGCGGCAAAGCGTTTCCGCGCGTCTTCGAAGGCGTGGTCGGCTTCGGCGGTGTGCCGACCGGCACCGTGAAAGGCCTCCGCCAAACGGTCGATCTGAAACGGGCTGCCGGCCTGCAGGCTCTGATTGATCGCCCATGGATCGCCGCCGCCCGCCGCGATCAGTTCTGCTTCGGTGAAATTTTCCCACGTCATGACGCCGCCAGTAGCCGACCAACACCGACGACCATCGCCGCCCCCTTCTGAGCAGGTATAACCCTACTACCGGAAGGTCTGTGGCGGGCGAGCGTTGATCGACTTCAGCGAAGGGTTACCCCGGCCGCAACCCTGATCAGGTCGGGCTACCGGCCAGCTTTCGCACCGTCAGCGCTTCGATGTCTTGAAACGGGCGTCCCTCGGGCCGGATCAGGTCGTGGAACCACACCTTGGGGACCGAAGTGTACGGGTGATCCCATGAGTCCCAGGGGAAGTAGGTCTGCGTTTTGCCGGCTACCAGGCCCCAGTTGATGGCGCCGACGTTGTGGCGCTTGGCAACCGGCAGGATCGATTCGACGGTGCTGCCCTGGGGGCGCGCCATGTATTCCGTGCACAGGATCGGCCGGCCCAGCGGGGTGAGTTCGTTGATCCGATTTTCGAACCCCGAAGGCCCGGCGTAGGAGTGGAAGGTGATCACGTCGGCGTTGGCAAGCTGGATGTCGCTGATCGCGCTACGCCCCTGAGCTTGCCCCCAATCCCCCTGCCACACACCGCTTGTCAGCGGCTGACTGGGATCCACCGCCCGGGCCCACCGAAACACCTGGGGCAGCAGATTGGTGACCAGTTGCTCCTTGTCGCTTCTTTCGACGCTGCGGTACTGGCGCGCGGGATTGTCGGGCTCGTTCCACAGGTCCCAGCCCAAAACCCGGTTGTCGTTGCGGAATTGGGTCATCACCGCGGTGACGTAGTCGCGCATGACCGAGACGTAGCGAGGGTCGCCGAGTCGATCGGCGCCCGGGCTCTGCGCCCACCCCGAGTTGTGCACGCCGGGCCGGGGCGCGCGCTGGCGCCCCGCGCGTGGATGCGGATCCCAACAGGAATCGAAGAACACGAACAGCGGTTTGATGCGGTGGCGCGCGGCGATGTCGACGAATTGCCCTAGGCGCGTTTGGAAGCCACGCTGATCGGCGGCCCACAGCTGATCATGAAGGAACACCCGCGCGGTGTTGTGGCCGTAGAACTGGGCCCAGCCGAGTTCGGTGTCGATGCGCCGCGGATCGAAGGTATCGGGCTGGAACATCTCGAGCTGGTTGATGGCGTTCGCCGGAATGTAGTTCGCTCCGACGAGCCAGCCCTGCGCTTGATACCAACGGCTCGCGCGCTCGGGTGACCACCGGCCCGCTTCCTCCGCGGAGGCCCGAGGTGCCCGGGCAACGGCGGCGCCCGCCGCCAGTAACAGAGGGAGTTTCAGGGCCGTACGTCGTTCCACGATGTGACGATAAGTTTTCGGGACGATTTCCCCGGGATTTGCTCAGCGCGTCGCGACAGGTTCGTTGTCGGCACCGTCGCACGGCCAAGTTCGCCCGCGATCGTGACCAATCCGTGACCACTACCACCGGCGCGCCCTGGATCGTGGCGAAGCCGTCCAGGTTAGAATCTGGGCCCAACGCAAGCCAAAAGTGTTGGCGGACAGTTGAAAACGTTGTCCAACTCAGGCGCCTAACGCAGCTTGCGACCGTACTTGTCTTTGACGCTGCCCGTGAAGATCATGATCGCGTCGACGATGGCCCAGACGGTGACGCCGAGCAGGACCGGAAATCCGAGAAAACAAAAGAGGCTGAAGAGAACCCCGAACAGCCCCAGGCACAGCTGCGCGACCGCGATCTGCGTCGAGTCGATATAGAAGCGGCCGATACCGAACACGCCGAAGAACAGCTGAAGTAAGCCGGCGGTGGTCGCAGACTTGTCAGACAGCGCCAGCCCGGTCACCGGATCGCGGCCGTACGGCGCCTGGGGGTCGCCGTATCCGGGATAGCCGGGATACCCCGGGAAGCCGGGGTAGGGCTGCGGGGGCGGATATCCCTGCGGAGGCTGCCATCCCCAGGGTGGCTCACCGGGCGGATTTCCGGGTTGGTTGGGCGGCGTCGACATCGATTCGAGTTAACACGCCCGATGCCCGGGCGTCCACACGGGCACCCGATGGGTCCGTCACGCGAAAACCCGACGAAGCAGTCGGCAGATTTTCTTCAAACTTCACCCTCGAGAGCGCAATACTGAACGGGTGCCAGATCGAAACGTGCTTGGCGGCCCGCTGGAACCGTGCGGCACGGACCCGCTGACCGGTTTCTATCGCGACGGCTGTTGCTCGACCGGTCCACAGGATCTCGGGCGGCACACGATCTGTGCGGTGATGACCGCCGAATTCCTCGAGCACCAGCGCTCGATCGGCAATGACCTGTTGACGCCGGTGCCCGAGTACAGGTTCCCCGGTCTGCTGCCCGGCGACCGTTGGTGCGTGACCGCGCTGAACTGGCTGCGCGCCCACCACGACGGTTGTGCCGCCCCGGTGGTGTTGGCCGCGACGCACGAGAGCACCCTCGAGGTGGTGCCCCTGGAGGCGCTGCAAGAACACAAGGTCGACGTCCCCGACGATCTGGCCAACCTCTAGCGCCGGCCGGGCGCGGCGAGGTGGATGCACGGCGGATCTGCGCCGCGGCTAGCGTCTGTGTCGTCTTTCTCACCTGATGCGTCGGAGAGGGGTTGCGGTGGGTTCCGCGGTTGACGACATCGACTTCGACGACCTGACGGCGCCCCGACTGACCGACGTGCAGCGCCAGATCCTAGAATTCACCGAAGCCAAGCCCGTCGATCTGGACATCGATCGGATGCTCGCCGAGGCCATCGAGCAGACCGGCCTGCCGGCCGGAACCGCCGACCTCGACGACACCGACGGGTTCGCCGACCGGCTGCGGGCGCACGTCGGGGCCATCGAAGCCGACGACGCGCTGCGCCAGCTCACCCGCGGATCGCTGCGCCAACGTGTCGTGCGCCTGCTCCGCAACCGGCTATCGCTCACCGAACTCATCCGGCGCTATCCCGAAATAGAATCTATCCCGATCGAAAAACCGTTCATCGTCGTCGGGATGCCGCGTTCGGGCACCACACATCTGGTGAATCTCATTGCCTCCGACCCGCGCCGGCGCGCGCTGCCGTATTGGGAGAGCCAAGATCCCATTCCCGCGCTGGGGCAGGGCCCCGACATCTTCGGCGTCGATCCCCGCTATGCCCGCGCGAAAGCGGAACATGATGCGCTGATGGCGAGTGCACCCGTGGTAGCCGCGATGCATGACCGCTTTCCCGAGGCGATCGAGGAGGAAGTGGAGCTTCTCGACCTCGACATGGCCTCGTACGTGCTGGAATGGCATGCGCGCGTGCCCGATTGGCGCGACTATTACTTGCGCCTCGACCAAACTCGGCACTACGCGTACATGAAGAAGGTGCTGCAGACGCTGACCTTCCTGCGCGGTCCACGGACATGGGTGCTCAAGAGTCCGCAGCACTGCGAGCAGCTCGGCCCGTTGATGGCGACGTTTCCCGACGCGACGGTAGCCTTCACGCACCGCGACCCCGCCGCGGTGATCCAGTCGGCGATCACCATGATGGCGTACTCGGATCGGTTGCGCCGCAGCAGCATTGACCCGCAGTGGCTGCTGGACTATTGGACTGACCGCGTGTATCGACTCCTCAGCGCATGCGTGCGCGACCGCCATCTGGTGGCGCCCGAACGCAGCATCGACATCAACTTCCACCAGCTGGGCGGCAACGAGACGCCGGTGCTCGAAAAGCTGTATCAGCGCGCCGGCGTGGAGCTGCCGCCCAAGGTACGCGAACGGTTCCAGCGCTACCTGGACGGTAATCCACGGGGAAAACACGGCCGCATCCACTATGAACTGCAGCGGCACTTCGGCACCTCCGCCGACGAACTGCGCAGCCGTTTCGGCTTCTACCTCGATAAGTTCGACGTCCGTCCCGAATAAAAGGAGTCACCAGCGATGTCCGAACCGGTCTATCGGAGCCGGCCGGGCGCCGACGCGATGCGCCCGGCGTCCGCCGAGAGGGCCGAGGAGATCGCCCCGGGCCTGTGGTGTTCGCCGGGCCTGTCCAACTCGTATCTGCTCACCACGACCGAGGGTCGGGTGGTCATCAACACCGGGATGGGCTTCGAGGGGCCGGTGCATCGCGCCAACTTCGACGCCGTCGACCCGTCGCCGGTGCGCTACATCATCTTCACGCAGGGCCACGTCGATCACGTCGGCGGCCTGGACAGCGTGCGTGATCCCGACACGATCGTTGTCGCGCAGGCGAACTGGAAGAGCTGGCGCGACGACAACGACCGGCTGATCCCCTATCGGGCCAGCCGCAGCGCTTTCGCATTCAAAGACACGTTGGCCACCGGCATTCAGGCCATCCAACGGCGCCTGGGGACGTCGCGGCTGGCGGGCCAGAGCGTGCCGGTGGTCGACATCGATTTCGAGGACACCCTGCGCCTGGAAATCGGCGGCCGGCGAATGGAACTGATTTCGGTGCCCGGTGGAGAGACCACCGACTCCCTCGTGGTATGGCTGCCCAACGAGCGGATCTGCCTGTGTGGAAACACCTTTGGTCCGCTGATCGGGCACATTCCCAACCTGGTCACCATGCGCGGCGATCGGTATCGGGACGCGTTGACGGCGATCGCGTCGGTGGACAGGGTGCGGGACCTGCAGGCCGACCTGCTGGTGACCGGGCACTTCGAGCCCGTCCAGGGCGCCGAGCGCATCGACCGAGAGCTCACGAGGCTGCGAAACGCCATCCAGTACATCCACGACCAAACCGTTGACGGGATGAACGCCGGCAAGGATGTTCGCACGTTGATGCGCGAAATCACGCTTCCCGCGGAATACGAAGTGGGACAGGGCTACGGCAAAGTCGCCTGGGACGTGCGGGCAGTCTGGGAGAACTACTCCGGCTGGTTCCACCACGAATCGACCACCGAGCTTTACCCCGTCGGGTTCGATTCCGTCGCCGCCGACGTGGTCGAACTGGCCGGCGCCGATGCGCTGCTGGAGCGTGCCCGGGCTCATTTGGCAGCCGATCGCGCGCTGCAGGCCATCCACCTGGCCGAGCTTGTTCCGGGGGATCATCCGGGGGCTCGCGCCGTGTTGCGCGACGCCCATGAAAAACTTCTCGCCAGCAGCACGAACTTCTGGGAGAGTGCCTGGCTGCGCAACCAGATAGCGAGGAACACATGACGGCATTCGCGTTACGGCCCGAGGACTTCTACCACACCGGCATCATCGTGCCCGACCTCGACGCGGCGATGGCAGGGCTGAGCGCGCTGGCCGGTTACCGGTGGATCACCCCGGTGAGCTACACCTTGCCCTTTCGCACGGCCGGCGGAACCCAAGAGATCACTTCGACTTTCGTCTATTCGCTGCAGGCGCCGCACGTCGAACTGATCAAGGAGGTACCCGGGACGGCCTGGACGGCGGCACCCGGCAACGCGATCCACCACCTCGGCTACTGGACCGACAACCTGGCCGAGAGTGCAAAGATGCTGGAAGACAACGGCTTCAGCTTCGAAGCCACCGCCGACACCGCGGGCCCGTCTTCGAACGGCGATCTGGCGCTCTTCGCCTACTACGTCGACGACGCGGGAACCCGTATCGAGATCGTCGACCGCGCGCTGTTCCCGGACTTTCCGGGTTTCCTGCAGGCGGCGGCCGGCCCGCAAGCGTAGCAAGGCGGGCAGATGCTGTTGACGGTGCTGCGCTTCAATTTCGCTTCCCCGCAAGGCGATCCACGCACGCAGGGCAAGCTCCTATCCGCGGCGCTCGAGCTGGGACAGTGGGGAGAGTCCCACGGCATCACGTCCGTCAGCGTCGACGAGCATCACGCGACCGGACACGGGTGGAGCTGCAATCCGATCATGGCCGCGGCGATGTTTTTGGCCCGGACCTCGAAGCTGATCGCGAGCGTCGATTGCGCGTTGGGGCCATTGTGGAATCCGGTGCGACTTGCCGAGGACATCGTCCTCGTGGACAACATGAGCCGCGGACGTCTGCACACAACGGTGGGCCTGGGCTACCGGACGGTCGAATATGACGCTCTCGGAGCCGATTTCAGCCGGCGCGGTGCACTGATGGATGCCCTGCTGGAACGAATGCTCGCCGTGTGGTCGGGTACTGATCCGGAACACGGAATCTGCACCGGCACTTGGTCGCGGCCGCATCCCCCGCTGTACGTCGGGGGTGGCGCACGTGCCACGGCGCGGCGCGCGGCCCGGTTCCGGCTGCCGCTCAGTTTGGCGGACCACCTGCCCGATATCGCCGACTATTACCGCGAGCTGTGTGCGGAGGCGGGCATGTCGCCGTTCATCCTCATGCCGGGGCCGGTCAACCGCGGAATGATCTACCTGCACGAGGACCCCGACCAGGCGTGGGCGGAGCTGGGACAGCATATCCTTTGGGAGGCAGTGACTTACGGCCGGTGGTCCACCGACCAGCGTTCGCTCATGCACCTGCCCGGTGTTCAAACGCTGGACCAGGTCAGGGCGTCGGGACGATACCGCTTCCTCACCCCGGAGCAGCTGATCACGGAGGTGCGCGATGCCGACAACTATGGGCCCCTCGTGATGCACCCACTGGTCGGCGGCATGCCGGTCGACGAAGCGTGGAAGTCGGTCCAGTTGCTCACGGACCAGGTCTTGCCCGCACTCAGCTGACCGCCTCGAATCGTCAACGCGCGATTGCAAAACCGGAATGCGGGTATGTGAGCTCGAAGCCATGCTCACAGACGAAAAGGGGAGATCCGTTGAGATCTGAGGCGATGATGACGATGACCCTGCTAGGTGGTACCGCCCTGGTGGCGCTGGCGGTCGGTTGTGGTGCGGGCGCGAGTGCAGCGGCAACTCTTCCCGAGGCGCCGCCGACGCCGACATCGTCCAGTCCGGCTCCACCTGCGCCCGCTCCGCAGCAAGTGCCCTACGGCGGCAGCGGCGAAAGCCCCCCGGCGGGCGGGGGTGGTGCCGCGGGTGGCGCAGGCGGAGGAGCCGGCGGCGGCTGACAGTTGACCGGCGCCCGCGGTTAACCGTCGCGGCGCTGCTCCAGCCAGTCGGCCAGCGAGCGACCCGCGTCCAGGACATGTCGTTCGGCAATGGCGCGCGCCCGCTCGGCGTCTTTGTCGCCGAGCGCGTCCAATAGCTCCTGGTGCTCGTCGAGTGAGTGCTTCTCGTGCTCGGGGAACAGGGTGAGGAAATTGCTCGGCACCACCCGGGCGGCCTGTTTGATCTGGTTCATCAGCCGGGGCGAGTGCGCGGCGCGGTGGATCATCTGATGGAAATGCCAGTTCGCCTCGCCGATGCTGTCGTCACCGGATCGAGCGACGACGTCGGCCGCGAGTTCGCGCAGTGTCTCCAGCTCCGGTCGCTCGATCCGTGCGGCCGCCCACGCCGCGGCCTGCCCGGTCAGCACACCGAGGATGGTGAAGCTGTCCAGGACGTCGTCCGGGCTGATGCCGAGCACGGTCACGCCGCTGCGTGGGGCGACCTGGACCAGGCCCTCGAAGGACAGCTCCAGCAGCGCCTCTCGCACGGGGGTGCGGCTGGTCGCGAATTCCTCCGTGATCGCATCGAGGTCGACCCGCGCCCCGGCGGGCAGTGCGCCGGTGAGAATCCGGTCGCGTAGCTCGCGCGCGGCGCGCTCACGGACGGTTCCGGAAATATCGATCCTCGCCACCTGCGCACAATACCAAACGGCAGATCTAGCGTTTGATATCTGAAATATCAGATGTTACGTTTCAAAAATGCGCACCGACAAGATGGCCCTCGTCGCCTTCATGCAGGCCGGCAGCACTTCCGTCTACGCGGGCTCCTGGCGGCATCCCGCAACCGAGCACCGATACCTGGACGCCTCCTACTACGCCAAGATCGGCCGCCAGCTCGAAGAGGGCTGCTTCGACCTGATGTTCTTCGACGACCGTCTGGCGATGCCCGGCGTCTACGGCGGCTCGGTGGGCGAGGCCGTCCAGTACGGCGCCCGCCCGGTCAAGCTGGACCTCAGCGTGATCCTCGGCGTACTCGCACAGGCCACCTCCAGGATCGGGCTGGGCGCCACCTACTCGACGACCTACTACCAGCCGTTCCACGTCGCGAGAACGTTCGCCTCGCTGGATCACCTGTCGGGTGGCCGCGCCGCGTGGAACGTGGTCACCTCGGTCAACGACAGCGAGGCGCAGAACTTCGGCGTCGAGGCCCACCTCGGCCACGACGAACGTTACGACCGGGCCGACGAATTCATGGACGTGGTAACCGGGCTGTGGGACACCTGGGAGGACGGCGCCGTTCTGCACGACCGGGTGTCGGGGCAGTACGCGGATCGCACCAAGGTGCACGAGTTGGGCCACGTCGGCCGATTCTTCTCCACGCGCGGGCCGTTGACGGTGCCACGAACCCCGCAGGGCCGCCCGGTCATCATCCAGGCCGGTTCGTCGGGACGGGGACGCGAATTCGCCTCGCGGTGGGCGGAATTGATCTTCACCGGTGATCCCGGGATCGACGTGGCGCGCAGCCACTACACCGATCAGAAGGACCGCATCGCCGACGCCGGCCGCGATCCCGCCGCGGTTCGCATCTGCCCCATGGCATACGCTGTGGTCGGCGAGTCGGAAGCCCACGCCAAGGAGCGCGAAGCCATGTTCCTGGATGATCTGGTTCATCCGATGGCATCGCTGACGCTCTTGTCGGAATTGATGAATTACGACTTCGCCCAACACGATCTCGACGATCCGGTCACCGACGAACTGCTGGCCTCCGTCTCCGGAATCCGCGGTCTGGTGCAGAACCTGCGCACCCATATCGGCGGGGAAGCGGTCACGCTGCGCGACCTCGCCAACCATCGCGCCACCCTGCTGCAGGGCCCCCGTTTCGTGGGCACCGGCCCCCAGGTCGCCGATCAGATGGCGGACTGGTTTCAAACCGGAGCCTGCGACGGATTCGTGCTGGCCGCAACGCATCTGCCCGGGGCGTTCGAAGACGTTGTGCGCATGGTGGTTCCGGAGCTGCAGCGCCGGGGGCTGATCCGCACCGAGTACGAGGCGTCGACGTTGCGGGAACACCTTGGGCTGCAGCGCCCTTCGTGCGCGCGGGTGGCTGCCGGTGCCAATGCTTGACGGGCTGCGGGTACTCGACCTCGCCACCCTGGCCGCCGCACCCCTGGTGGCGACCTACCTGGGCGAGTTCGGCGCCGACGTGATCAAGGTGGAACAACCCGGGCACGGCGACCCGATCCGCGGCTGGGGCAATCAGCGCGACGGAGTCGGGTTGATGTGGAAGTCGATTTCGCGCAACAAGCGTTCGATCACACTGGACTTGCGCTGCGCCGAGGGCCAGGCGTTGGTGCGCCGTCTGGTGGCGCGCGCCGACGTCGCCATCTTCAACACCCGCCCCCAGACATTGCGCAAGTGGGGGCTGGACTATGAGAGCCTGCGTGCGGTCAACGACCGGATCGTGATGCTGCACATCACCGGTTACGGATTGAGCGGGCCGAAGAGTGAGCGCCCGGGGTTCGGCACGCTCGGTGAGGCGATGAGCGGATTCGCGCATATCACCGGCCAGGCCGGCGGGCCTCCCACCCTGCCGCCGTTCATGCTGGCCGACGGTGTCGCCTCGCTGAACGCGGCCTACGCGGTGCTGATGGCGCTCTATCACCGTGACGTGCACGGCGGGCCCGGGCAGTTGATCGACGTCAACCTCATCGATCCGCTGGCCCGGCTGCTGGAGCAGACGCTGCTGGGCTACGACCAGTTGGGTCTGGTGCCCGAGCGATCGGGCAACAGATGGGATATCTCCGCGCCGCGCAACACCTATCGCACCGCCGACGACAAGTGGCTGGCAATGTCGGGCAGTTCACCGGCGTTGGCCCTGCGGGTGTTCCGGGCGATCGGCCGCAACGACCTGCTGGCCGACGCGGACTTCTCCGACCCGCAGCGACGGCTGGCCCGAGCCCGGGAGGTCGACGCGGTGGTGGCCGATTGGGTTGCCACAAAGACTCTTTCGGAAGCGATGGCCATTTTCGACGCCCACGAGGTGGCCGCGGCCCCCGTTTATGACATCGGCGATCTAATCGCCGACGAGCAACTGGCGCATCGGGAGGTGTTCATCACCGTCGAGGACGCCCAGCTGGGAGCCATGAAGGTGCAGGCACCCGTTCCGCGGTTCTCCTCGGTGTCCGGCACGGTCGAGCATCTCGGACCTCGCCTCGGCGAACACAACGCCGAGGTCTATGGCGAACTACTCGGGCTGACCGCCAACGACATTGACGACCTGCACGCCCGCGGCGTGCTGTGACAGAAGGACCTCACTGGTGACCGATCTGCTCCGTCGTTCCGAACTCGCGGTACCCGCGAGCAACGACAACATGTTCGAGAAGGGCGCCCAGTGCGGCGCCGACCTGGTGTTCCTCGATCTCGAAGACGCGGTGCCCGCGGCGTTCAAGGAGGAGTCGCGCGCCAAGGCGATCGCCGCCCTCAACGACATCGACTGGGGCCACACCGCCCGTGCCATCCGGATCAACGGGCTGGACACCCCGTGGTGCCACGACGACGTCGTCGAGGTGGTGACCAAGGCCGGCCAGAACCTGGACACGATCATCATTCCGAAAGCCCGCAGGGCCCGCGATGTGTGGTGGGTGGACGTGCTGCTCACTCAGCTGGAGGCCAAACTCGGCCTGAGCAACCGCATTCGGCTCGAGGTCCTCATCGAAGAGGTCGAAGGCCTGGCCAACGCCGAAGAGATCGCGGCGGCCAGCCCTCGGCTGGATGCCTTGATCTTCGGCGTGGGTGACTTCTCGCTGTCGCAGGGCGCCCGGGTGGACACCAACTTCGTCCCACTCGGCGAATATCCCGGCGAATTCTGGGCTTACGCGCGCAACAAGGTGATCGTGGCCGCCCGCATCGCCGGCATCGACGCGATCGACGCGCCGTATCCCGACTACCGGGACCTGTCGGGCTACGAACGCGACGCGCGGCGCGCGTCGCTGCTCGGCTACACCGGCAAGTGGGCCATCCATCCCGACCAGGTTCCCGTCGCCAACGAGGTCTACGCCCCGACCGCCGACGAAATCGCCCGGGCCGAAGCCAATGTCGCCGCCTACCGGGCGGCCGAGGCCAAGGGCCGCGGTGCCGTCGGGGTGAACGGCGTGCTGGTCGACGCCGCCCACGTGAAGCAGGCCGAACAGACCCTGGCGCGCGCTGCCCTGATCAAGAGCAGCCTCCGGCGCTAGTCGATCACCACCAGAAGGTCGCCGCCCTCGACCTGTGCCGTTTGCGAGACCGCGATTCGCGCGACCTTGCCGGCCTTCGGCGTGGTGACGGCGGCTTCCATCTTCATCGCTTCGATCGTCGCGATCGTCTGGCCGGCTTCGACTTCCTCGCCGACGTCGGTGGTCACCGTCACGACCCCGGCAAAGGGAGCCGCGATGTGGTCCGGGTTGGCGCGGTCGGCCTTTTCGGCCGCCGGCACGTCGGAGGCGATGCTGCGATCGCGCACCACGACCGGGCGTAGCTGACCGTTGAGGATGCACATCACCGTGCGCATGCCACGTTCGTCGGCATCCGAGACGGCCTCTAGGCCGATCAACAGCTCCACACCGCGCTCCAGCTCGACGCGATGCTCGTCGCCGTGGCGTAATCCGTAGAAGAACTGGTTGGCGCTCAGCCGAGAGGTGTCCCCGTACTGTTCGCGATGGTCCTCGAGTTCTTTGGTGGGCCCGGGGAACAGCAGCCGGTTCAGCGCCGCCTGGCGGTCGGCGCCCGGGGTGGCCAACGCCTTTTCGTCGTCGGCCGACAGCTCCTGTTCCGGCTTCGCCGGGCCGCGTCCTTCTAATGCCTTGGTGCGCAACGGTTCGGGCCAGCCGCCGGGCGGGTCACCGAGTTCTCCGCGCAGGAAGCCGATGACGGAGTCGGGGATGTCATAGCGGGCGGGGTCCTCGGCGAAGTCCTGCGCGCTGACGCCGGCGCCTACCAGCGCCAGCGCCAGATCACCGACCACCTTGCTGGACGGGGTGACCTTGACGAGGTGCCCCAGGATGGCATCGGCTCCGGCGTAGGCGTTTTCGATGTCCTCGAACCGGTCACCGAGCCCCAGGGCGATGGCCTGCTGGCGCAGATTCGACAATTGACCACCGGGGATCTCGTGGTGATAGACGCGGCCCGTCGGGGCGGGGAGGCCGGATTCGAAGGGGGCGTACACCTTTCGGAGCGCTTCCCAATACGGCTCCAGGTCACACACCGCGGCCAGTGACAGCCCGGTGTCGTAGGTGGTGTTGGCCGCGGCGGCCACGATCGACGACAGCGCGGGCTGGCTGGTGGTTCCCGCGAGCGGGGCCGCGGCGCCGTCGACGGCGTCGGCCCCGGCGTGCCAGGCCGCCACATAGGTCGCCAGCTGCCCACCCGGGGTGTCGTGGGTGTGCACGTGCACCGGCAGGTCGAATCGGGACTTGAGCGCCGAGACCAGGGTGGTCGCCGCGGGCGCGCGCAACAACCCGGCCATGTCCTTGATCGCCAGCACGTGCGCGCCCGCTTCGACGATCTGTTCGGCGAGCTTGAGGTAATAGTCCAGCGTGTAAAGCTTTTCGGCGGGGTCGCTGAGATCGCCGGTATAGGACATCGCCACCTCGGCCACCGATGCCCCGGTTTCACGCACGGCGTCGATGGCCGGCCGCATCGAGTCGACGTTGTTCAACGCGTCGAAGATCCGGAAGATGTCGATGCCCGTTGCCGTCGCTTCCTCGACGAACGCCGTCGTGACCGTCTCCGGATAAGGGGTGTACCCAACGGTGTTGCGTCCGCGCAGCAGCATCTGCAGGCAGATGTTCGGCAACGCCTCGCGCAGCGTTGCCAGCCGCTCCCAGGGGTCTTCCTTCAGGAACCGCAGCGCGACATCGTACGTGGCACCGCCCCAGCACTCGATCGACAACAACTGCGGTGTGGTCCGGGCGATGTAGGGCGCCACCTTGATCAGTCCGCTGGTGCGCACCCGCGTCGCCAGCAGGGACTGGTGGGCGTCGCGGAAGGTGGTATCCGTGACGCCGACACCGGGTGACTCCCGCAGCCACGCGGCGAATCGCTCCGGCCCGAGTTCGGTCAACCGCTGCTTGGAACCCGCCGGCGGATCCACCGACAGGTCGACGTCGGGCAGCTTGTCGTGCGGGTACACCGCGGACGGACGCTCGCCGTGGGGCTTGTTGACGGTGACGTCGGCCAGGTAACTCAGAATCTTGGTGCCGCGATCGGCGGAGCTGCGGGCGGTGAGCAGCTGCGGGCGCTCCTCGATGAAGGACGTGGTGATGCGACCGGACTGAAAGTCGGGATCGTCCAGAACCGCTTGCAGGAAGGGGATATTCGTCGAGACACCGCGGATGCGGAACTCGGCGACCGCACGGCGCGCCCGACGCACCGCCGTGGCGAAGTCGCGGCCCCGGCAGGTCAGCTTGATCAGCATCGAGTCGAAGTGCGCGCTGATGTCGGCACCGAGCGTGGTGCCGCCGTCCAGCCGGATTCCCGCGCCACCCGGGGTGCGATAGGCGGTGATCCGGCCGGTGTCCGGCCGGAACCCGTTCGCCGGATCCTCCGTGGTGATCCGGCACTGCAAGGCCGCACCGTGCGGAACGATCGAATTCTGGCTCAAGCCAATGTCTTCCAGGCTCTGTCCGCCGGCGATCCGCAGCTGCGCCGACACCAGGTCGACGTCGGTGATCTCCTCGGTGACCGTGTGCTCCACCTGGATGCGCGGGTTCATCTCGATGAACACATGATTGCCGCGTTCGTCGAGCAGGAACTCCACGGTGCCGGCGCACGTATAGCCGATGCTCTGCGCGAAAGCCACCGCGTCCGCGCAGATCCGTTGGCGCAGCGCCGGATCCAGGTTGGGTGCCGGTGCGATCTCGACAACCTTCTGGTGGCGGCGCTGCACACTGCAGTCCCGCTCGTAGAGGTGAATGACGTTGCCCTGGCTATCGGCCAGGATCTGCACCTCGATATGACGCGGATTGATCACCGCCTGCTCGAGAAACACCGACGCGTCCCCGAACGCGGATTCCGCCTCGCGGCTGGCGGCCTCGATCGCCTCGGGCAGCGACGCCGCGTCGGTTACCCGGCGCATCCCGCGCCCGCCGCCACCGGCGACGGCCTTGACGAACAGCGGGAACGTCATCGACTCGGCGGCGGCCACCAGCTCGTCCACCGATGTCGACGGTGGCGAGGAAGCGAGCACCGGAAGACCCGCCGCCCGCGCCGCCGCGATCGCCCGGGACTTGTTACCCGTGAGCTCGAGCACCTCCGCGCTCGGGCCGACGAAGGTGATGCCGGCCGCCGCGCATGCCGCCGCCAGATCGGGGTTCTCCGACAGGAAGCCGTAGCCGGGGTATATCGCGTCCGCCCCGCACGCCTGTGCCGTCGCGACGATGTCGTCGACGGACAGGTAGGCGCGGACCGGGTGGCCCTCCTCGCCGATCTGATAGGACTCGTCGGCCTTGAGCCGGTGCACGGAATTGCGGTCCTCATACGGGTACACCGCGACCGTGCCGATTTCCAGCTCATAGGCCGCGCGGAACGCGCGGATCGCGATCTCTCCGCGATTGGCGACCAGTACCTTCGCAAACACGGTCTTTACGATAGAGCCCGTTGCGGTGGTCCGACATACTCGCTGAGCGGACGGATCAACGCGTTGGACGCGGTCTGCTCGATGACGTGTGCCGTCCAGCCGGTGATCCGGCTCATCACGAAGATCGGCGTGAACATGCCGATGTCGAAGCCCATCAGGTAATAGGCAGGTCCGGTCGGGAAATCCAGGTTGGGTTTGATGCCGTTGGCCTCGGCCATGCCCTTCTCCAGGGCTTCGTAGATGTCGAGCCACTTCTGGCCGTCGCGCGCCGCGGCGACGCGCTTGAGTGCCTCCTTCATGGTCGGCACCCGCGAGTCACCGTTCTTGTACACCCGGTGACCGAATCCCATGATCTTGTCTTTGCCAGCCAGCTTGCCCCGCAGCCATTCCGCGGCCCGCTCGGGGGTGCCGATGTCGAGCATGTCGTGCATGACGGCCTCGTTGGCGCCGCCATGCAGCGGGCCCTTCAGTGCGCCGATGGCCGCCGTGACCGCGCTGTAGATGTCGGATTGGGTGGAGGTGACCACCCGGGCCGCGAAGGTCGATGCGTTGAAGCTGTGCTCGGCATACAGGACCATCGACTGCTCGAAGGCGTCCACCACGACCTGCTCGGGAACGTCACCGAAGCACATGTGCAGGAAATTCTGCGCATAGTTCATGTGGCTGTGCGGGGCGATGGGGTCCAGGCCCCGCCGGCGGCGCATGTCGGCGGCGACGATCGTGGGCAGCAGCGCGAACATCCGCAACGCCTTGCCGTAGTTGGCCGACGGGCTGCTGTCGTCCTCGTCCGGATCCTCGGCACCCATCGAGCTGATGAAGGTGCGCACCACGTCCATCGGATGGCAGGTCTCGGGCAATTTGGTCAACAGCGACAGCTGGGATCGGTTCAGCCGCCGGGCCGCTCGTTCGCGCTGACTGAACAGTGCAAGCTGTTGCTCGTCGGGAAGTTCGCCGTGCCACAGCAGGTAGGCAACTTGCTCGAAGCTGCAGTTCGCCGCCAGGTCCTGGACCGCGTACCCGCGGTAGGTCAGGGAGTTGGTCTCCGGCACCACCTTGGAGATGGCGGTGGTGTCGACGACGACACCGGCCAGGCCCTTGTAGATGCGGGGTTGGTTGTCTTCGACGGTGCTCATTGCACGGCTCCTCGAGGGGTGAAGTTTCAAATCGCGAAGTTGTAGATGTCGGAATCGAATCGGGTGTATTCGGCGTAGCGCAGCAGCTCATAGAGTCGGCCGCGATGTTGCATGCGGTCCAGAAGGCCCGATTGCGTTCCGCTGTCGGCGATTTCCCGCAGACCGAGCTCGACGGCGTGCATGGCCAGCCGCAAGGTGGTGACCGGGTAGATCACCACGTTGTAGCCGATGTCGGACAGCTGCTGGGCGGTCAAGAGCTCCGACTTGCCGAATTCGGTCATGTTGGCCAGCAACGGCGTGTGCACGGCGGCGCGGAATCGTTCGAACTGCGCCGGCGTTTGCAGGGATTCGGCGAATATCAGGTCGGCGCCCGCGTCGGCGTAGGCCTTGGCGCGCTCGATCGCCGCGGCCACCCCTTCGACCCCGGCGGCATCGGTGCGGGCGCAGATGATGAAGTTCGGATCCCTGCGGGCTGCCACGGCGGCCCGCAGGCGTTTGACCATCTCGCCGGCCGGCACCACGGCCTTACCGTCGAGATGCCCGCAACGCTTGGGGTTTTGCTGGTCCTCCAGGTGACAGCCCGCCAGCCCGGCGTCCTCCAGGACCGTTACGGTGCGCGCGGCGCTCATCGGTTCACCGAACCCGGTGTCGGCGTCGATCAGGGTGGGCAGGTCGGTGACCGAGGCGATCTGCGCTCCGCGCCCGCTGACTTCGGTCAGGGTGGTCAGGCCGATGTCGGGCAGGCCGAGGTCGGCCGACAGCACCGCCCCGGAGACATACACCCCGTCGAAACCGAGCTCGGCGACGAGGTTGGCCACCAGCGGGGAGAAGGCGCC
The DNA here is from genome assembly GCF_001672995.1 of Mycobacterium sp. 1482292.6. NCBI lineage: Bacteria > Bacillati > Actinomycetota > Actinomycetes > Mycobacteriales > Mycobacteriaceae > Mycobacterium > Mycobacterium sp. 1482292.6. The sequence goes on from NZ_LZKV01000186.1 coordinate 20,047, forward strand.
TGGGAAGCGTTGCAGCTCGCCACTTTCCAGCCCCGCGCGGAACGCAGCCCGCTTGGTCGCCGCGGGCACCGCCGCGCCGATCAGGCCGCCCATCAGAAGATCCCCGAGGGAATCGCGGGCCCCTGGGCGAGCACCGCCGGGGCGACGTCGATATTGAGCGCGCCCAGCGCACCCGGCTGCAGGTCCGAAAGGGACTGTGCCGCCGACAGGAAGCGCCGCTGCTCGGTTTCGCTGACCACCCCGTCGGCCAGCTCGCTGAACTTTCCGATGTACTGCTCACGCTCGAACGGTCTGGTCCCCAACGGATGCGCGTCGGCGACGGCGATCTCATCGACGATGACTTCACCGCTTTTGAGGGTGACCTCGGCGCGGGCGCCGAACGCCTGCTCCGCGGGATCGGAAGAGTGGTAGCGCCGGGTCCATTCGGGATCTTCGACCGTCGAGACCTTGCGCCACAGTTCGACGGTGTCGGCCCGGTGCGCCCGCTCTGGCGTGTAAGACCTTTCGTGGTGCCAGGTTCCGTCCTGCAAGGCGACCGCGAAGATGTACATCACGGAGTGGTCCAGCGTTTCTCGGGAGGCGTCCGGATCGAATTTCTGCGGGTCGCCGGATCCGGTGCCGATGACGTAATGGGTGTGATGGCTGGTGTGCAACTCGATCGTGGCGATCTGGTCGAGATCGCCGATGCCCTCGCGCATCCGGCGGGCCAGGTCGATCAGCGCCTGACTCTGATATTCGGCCGAGTGCTCCTTGGTGTAGCTGCCCAGAATGGCGCGCTTCGGCTCGCCGGGCTCGGGCAGCGGGACCCGATAGGTGTGCTCCGGACCCGAGAGCAGCCAGGCGATCACCCCGTCCTCGCCCTCCCAGATCGGTGCGGGCGCGCCCTCGCCGCGCATGGCGCGGTCGACGGCCTCGATGGCGACCTTGCCCGCCCAGGCGGGTGCGTACGCCTTCCAACTGGAGATCAGGCCCTTGCGGGACTGCCGGGTGGACGTGGTCAGGTGTAGCGCCTGTCCGATCGCGGAATAGATGGTCTCCTTGTCCAGCCGCAGCATGGTGCCCAGTCCTGCGGCCACCGATGGGCCGAGGTGAGCTACGTGGTCAATCTTGTGCTCGTGCAGGCAGATTCCCTTGGTCAGGTTGATTTGGATCTCGTAACCGGTTGCGATGCCGCGGATCAGGTCGGCTCCGCCGATCCCGAGGTGCTGCCCGACCGCCACCAGCGCCGGGATGTTGTCGCCCGGGTGGGAGTACTCGGCGGCCAGGAAGGTGTCGTGAAAGTCCAACTCGCGCACGGCGACCCCGTTGGCCCAGGCCGCCCATTCCGGGGAGTAGTCACCCTGGACACCGAACACCTTGGCTCCCCTGGCGGAGGTCGGGTGGGCCTGTGCCTGGGCGCGGGCCGCGGCGGTCGAGCGGCGGTTCACCGAGGCTGCCGAGACCGCCGCGTTGTCGATGATGCGGTTGATCACCATGGCCTCGGTGTCCGCGGGCACGGCGACCGGGTCGGCCGCGACCTCGGCGATCTTCCATGCCAGGTGCTCGTCGCGGGGGAAATCGTCGGCGCTGCGTCGGGTTCGAACGTCATGACTCCGCATAAGCCGCACAGTACGCAACGCTGGTCGCGCGGTAAATCCCCTGTAAAAGCGTAATCGTGTGTCCATAATCGCCGATTTTTGCGAATGTTGTGAAAGACGGCGGCGTACCGTGTATCGGGTGGCGAAGACGTTCGCCGGCGCGCGGCTCCGGCGATTACGCGAGGAGCGGGGGTTGACCCAGGTGGCGTTGGCGCGCGCACTGGGACTGTCGACCAGCTATGTCAATCAGCTGGAGAATGATCAGCGCCCGATCACCGTTGCGGTGCTGCTCACCCTCACCGAGCGGTTCGACCTACCGGCGCATTACTTCGCGCCGGAATCCGACGCCCGCTTGATATCGGACCTGCGTGAGGTGCTGGCCGACACGTCCGCCACGCCGGCGCAACTCGAGGAGCTGGTCGCCCGCATGCCGGCGATCGGGCAGACGCTGGTCAATCTGCACCGCCGGCTGCACGGCACCACCGCCGATCTCGAAGCGCTACACAACCGCGCCAACGTCGACACGTCGGGGATGTCCCAGCAGCCCATGCCGTTCGAAGAGGTCCGCGACTTCTTCTACGACCGCAAGAACTATATTGGCGAACTGGACATGGCCGCCGAAGACCTGTTCAACGAGAACAACTTGCGCATCGGCGGTCTCGACGGCCAGCTGGCGCAGCTGCTCGCGGACAAGCTAGGCGTCACGGTGGTGATCGACGACGGCCAAGCGTTAGATCCCAACTCCAAACGGCTGTTTGCGCCCGAAACGAAGACCCTGTACGTGGCGCGGTGGCTTCACCCGGGCCAGCGTGCCTTCCAGCTCGCCACCCAGATCGCCTTGCTGACCCAGGACAGGTTGATCACCGGGATCATCGCCGGCGACGATCAGCTCAGCGACGATGCGCGCGGCGTCGCCCGCATCGGCCTGGCCAACTATTTCGCCGGCGCGCTGCTGCTGCCCTACCTGAGGTTCTTGGCGGCGGCCGAGGCCGTCCGCTACGACATCGACCAGCTGGCGCGGCGATTCGAGGTCGGGTTCGAAACGATCTGCCACCGGCTGTCCACTTTGCAGCGCCCCAACGCCCGCGGCGTTCCCTTCATCTTCGTCCGGACCGACAGTGCGGGAAACATCTCTAAACGCCAGTCCGCCACCGCGTTTCACTTCTCCCGCGTCGGCGGCAACTGCCCGCTGTGGGTCGTGCACCGCGCGTTCTCCCTTCCCGGCCAGTTTCTGACGCAGGTCGCGCAGATGCCCGACGAGCGCACGTACTTCTGGATCGCCAGGACCACCACGACGGAGCCGAGCCGCTACCTCGGGCCGGACAAGAGCTTCGCCATCGGGCTGGGCTGCGACGTCGCCCACGCCGGGAAGCTCGTGTACTCCGTCGGCATCGATCCGACCAACACCGAATCGATCGTGCCGATCGGCGCCGGCTGCAAGATCTGCGACCGGCCCGCCTGCCCGCAGCGCGCCTTCCCGTACCTGGGGCGTCCGGTGTATGTCGATCCGCACAGCAGCACGGATCTGCCGTATCCGCCGGCGATTACGCCGTAGTTCCGTCAGCGACGAACCCGCCCACCCGAGCAGTATGCGGTCGGCGACGCGGCGACGTGCACGGATCCGCGCACATTTGCGCAGCCGCCGGTTACAGTCGATCCGGAGTTTCCGGCTCCCTCGGTAGGAGGGTGAAATTTGGGCCGCTGGATCGTGAGCAACCTGCCGGCGTGGCTGGTATTGCTGGGCCTTCTTGTCATCGTGGCGGGCGGAGCGGTAGTCGCCCAGATGATTCTGCGGCGCCGCTATCCCGCGCTCACCGCGGACGTACACAACGACGCCACCCGGTTCGCATTCGGGGTGATCTGCCTGGTTTACGCGTTCTTCGTCGGCTTCATGGCCTCCGGGTTGTGGAGCCAGGTCAACAGCGAAGACGACCAGGTGCGGACCGAAGGCGCGGCCGCCGTGCAGTTGGCCCGCGACAGCACGGTGTTCGACAAGGCCGACACCGATCGAATACGCCAGGCCTTGCTGGATTACGAACACGCAGCGCTAGCCGAGTGGCCGGTCGTCGCCAACGGGGGCGCGACGTCCCCCGAGGCCGACAACGCGTTACACCGCGTCTATCTCGCCTACCAACAGGCCCGGCCGCACACCGACATCCAAAAGGCTTTTCTGTCCACGTCTTTGGCGAATCTCGATCGGGCAAGTCAAGCGCGCACCGCCCGCGTCATCGAGACCCAGACCAACACCGGCCCGCCCTGGTCGATCTGGACGGTCATCCTGCTCACCGCCGGCATGGTCGTCGGGTGCTCGATCGTCTACGGCGTCAGGCAACCCCGGATGGACTACATCATGGTCGCGACCGTGGGGGTGCTGGTTGCGGCAGACCTGTTCCTCATATTGGAACTCGCGCATCCCTACGTCGGTGAGGTCGCCACGTCGCCGCAGCCGTTGCGCAACGTCATCGCGGCGTTGACCACACCCGCGACGTAGTGTTCCAAGCGGCCATGCTTCGAGTCGGGGAGACCACGTGCCCAAGGTAGCGATTCTCGATGACTACGCCGGCGTCGCCTTGCACGTTGCCGACTGGTCGCCGGTGCAAAAGCGGGCCGACGTCACCGTTTTCGACCGCCACCTCGACGAGGACGAAGCGGCCGAGGTGCTACGACCGTTTGACGTGGTGTGCACCCTGCGGGAGCGGATGGCGTTTCCCCGAACGCTGATCGAGCGGCTGCCGGACCTGAAGCTGATCACGATCGTCGGCAGGAGCCTGCCGAACCTGGACATGGCCGCAGCCACCGAACACGGGATATTGGTGGCGCGCTCGGATTTCGCGCATCCCCGGTTCAGGTCGATGCGGGACGCCACACCGGAACTCGCCTGGGGTCTGATGATCGCGACGGTGCGCAATCTCGCCGAAGAGCATCGCAACATGCGTGCCGGCGGCTGGCAGCGCAGCGCGGGAGTCACCTTGTCCGGTAAAACCCTCGGACTGCTTGGCCTGGGCCGGGTCGGCGCTCGGATGGCGCACTACGCCGCGGCGTTCGGCATGGAAGTCCTTGCCTGGAGCCAAAACCTCACCCAGGAGACCGCTGCGGGGTTGGGTGCGCGCAGGGTCGAGAAGGCGGCGCTGTTCGAATCCTCGGACGTGGTTTCCGTTCATCTCGTGCTCTCGGAGCGCACCCGAGGTCTGGTCGGCGAGGCAGAGCTGGCGCTGATGAAGCCGCACGCCTACCTGATCAACACCTCCAGAGGTCCGATCGTGGACGAGGCCGCGCTGATCGACGCGTTGGAAGCGGGGCGCATCGCCGGGGCCGGCCTGGACGTCTACGACGCCGAGCCGCTGCCGAAAGGCCACCGGCTGCGCCGGCTTTCGAACGTGACCCTGTCTCCGCACCTGGGCTACGTCACTCGCGAGATGCTGGGCGCCTTCTACTCCGACACCGTGGAATCGGTGGTGGCCTGGCTGGACGGCACGCCGATCCGGATCGCCGATCCCGAAGGACGGCGCTGAGCCGTCTACTTGCGTTTCCAATGCGGACTTTTGACCGCCTCCAGGGCATCGGTGACGTAACTATCCAGTGGCCGCGGCTTCCCGGACCGTCGCACCCATTGTTGGAATGCGAAATCGGCTGCCGCGAAGGCGAGTTGAACTAACAGGCCGGGGCGCAAATCGGTGTCCGGATCGACGCCCATCCGTTCACCGATGAGTTTGGTGGCCCGCTCCTTGTCGGCGGGCCGGTGCACCGTGACCTTGTCGAGCAGGTCGGGGACCACCAGCAGGGCTTCGCGCCATTCTTCGGTGTCGGTCTGCTCGAACGAGCGGGTCCGCGTGACGATGGCATTGATCAGCGCGACATCGGGTGACTCGCCGGCGGGCCGGCCCTCGAGAAGATTGACGATTGCGGCCCCGCCGTACCGCACCGGTGCCAGGAGGAGCTCCTCCTTCGCCGGCACATGCCGGAAGAACGTGCGTGGGGAAACCCCGGCGGCCGTGGCGATTTCCTCGGTGGTGACCGCCTCGTACCCGCGCTCGACGAACAGGCGGAACGCCGCGCGCCGGATATCGGCCCGGATCTGTGCGCGCTGCCGGTCGCGGAGCGACTCGCCGTTCATCGGAAGCAGCCGATCCCGCCGTCGACGTGAATGGTCTGCCCGGTGATGAACGTGGCGTCACTGCCGAGCAGGAACGCCACCAGCGCCCCCACGTCGGTGCGGACATCGCCGATGCGTTTCATCGGCACCCGCCCTACGGCCTTGTCGTACTCCTTGGGCGCGAACGACTTCCAGAACCTGACCCCGTCGGATTCGGCAAAGGGACAGATCACGTTGACGCGGATGTTGTCGCGACCCCATTCCAGGGCCGCCACCTTCGACAACCCGCGGATGCCTTCCTTGGCCGCGGCATAGCCGCCCCACTTCGGCTCACCGCCGGTGCCCGTGCCCGAACCGAGGTTCACGATCGACCCACCGCCGGCCTCGACCATCAGCGGGTGTACGGCCTGCATCAGCAGGAAGGTCGCGCGGGGACCCACGTCGTAGCCCAGCGCCAGGTCTTCGGTGGTGATGTCGACGAACGCCTTGGGTTCGTTGGTCGCGATGGCGTTGTTGACCAGGCCGTGCACCGTGCCGAAGGCGTCGACCGCAGCGGCCGCGATCCGCTGCGCGCTCTGCGGGTCGCGCAGGTTCGCGACCAGTTGTTCGGCCGGTCCGATCGCCTTGAGCTCGGCGCAGGTCCTGTCCAGAACCTCTTCCTGGATATCGACCAGCAGCACCTTCGCGCCGCGTTCGAGCAGCGCGGTCGCGACGCCCTTACCGACGCCCTGGGCGGCGCCGGTGACGATCGCGACGTGTCCGCGCATGGAATCGGGGTGGCTGTAGCTCATCTGACCGGTCCCATCTGCAGCTGCACACCGCGATGCATTTCGTAGGTACTTCGCGCGCCGTTGGGGAGTTCGATGAACTCCACCGGTGTGCCGTCCGGGTCCTTGACGAAAAACATTCGGACGCCGCCGATCTCGAAGGGCACCTGGTCGGGGGTGTAGCCGGCGTCGATGACGCGGCGGTGGGTGTCGTCGAGATCGGTGACCGACAGCGACAGGTTGTGGATGCCGGTGATGCCACGCCGCTGCTGCTGTTGGGGTTGGTTGGCGCCGATCGACAGCAGCTCGACCATCAGCCCGCCCAGCAGCCCGCCGACCACCCGGCCCTCGTGTTTACGGCTGGAGTGCAATGCCGCGTCGAAGGGCTCGCCGGAGATGAGGGTTTCGAAGACGACCTCCATGCCGAGCACGTCGCGGTAGAACGCCAGCGCGCGGTCCATGTCGGTGACGCCCACGACGAGATGACAGAACGAGACGTCGTCGAGGACGCCCTTGCCGGTCACGGCTTTTCCGCGGCGAGTGCAGGGGCGGGGCGCCCGGCGAACAGCGGCAGGTCGAGGTAGGTCTTGATGCCCGGCCCGGCCGCGCAGACGTCGGGAATGGCGTTGATGCAGTGATTGGCGGTGACCACGACGCCCGGATTCTTTACCAGTCCTTCCGCGATCGTCTCCGGTTGCAGACCCTTGAAGGTGAGGTTCACGTCGGGGTCGCCGGTGATCTCCACCTCGAAACGTTCACCCCGCCCGCCGAAATTCCAGGCCGGTTCCAGATTCTCCTCGCCCATCAGCCAGTTGACGGCCGCGGTGATGACCGGTTCGCCGTCGACGAGCGCCTGCCAGCGGAACCGGCGCGCGGCCACGGTGCCGGTCGTGATCGGGAAGGGGTCATAGTCGATGTCGGCGGTCGCCACGGCGACGTCCTGGATCGTCCGGATGTTGGGATCGATGCGAAATCCCATGTGGTCGGCGATCATTCGCACGGATTGTTTGAAGCCCGCTTCGAGAAGGCCGGCCATCGGTCCTTGGGTAGCTTCCTCGGGGGTGCCGCCGAATCCCATGATGTGGCGCACCACGTCCGGTGCGTTGTAGGTGCGGATGTCGGAGAACTCCTCGGCCCGCACGTGCGTCACCGCAGACGACAGCGAGGACACCATGAGCGGGAACCGCTCGGTGATGCCCCCCGGGTGGATGCCCGAACCATGCAGCGTCACACCGCTTTCCGTCGCGGCCTCGGCGACGGCCCGGTGACGCTTGTTGGCCGGATCGGGATAGACCCACCCGACGGGTGTGACCACGTTCTTGCCCGAGCGCAGGATCGCGATCACTTCGTCGTCGTTGGGTATCAGCGGGCTGTACATCACGCAGTCGGCGTCCAGCGCCAGTATCTCGTCCATGCTCGTGGTGGCGGTGACGCCGAGTTCACCGGTCCCAATGATCTCGCCGACGTCGACGCCGTCCTTGTCCGCGCTGTGCACCCAGCACCCCACCAGCTCCAGCCGAGGATGATTGATGACGCACGCGATCGCCGCCTTGCCCACGCCCCCGGTGGCCCACTGGATGACACGAAGCTTGGACGGGCTATTCATCATTGACCTCCCGGGCGGACGGTGCGCGGCCTTTACACACCGACGAATGAGATGGCAGGGTATGTCTCACTGACAGTGACTGTCAACAATCGACGGTTTCGGGAGAGGGTCTGTGATGAGCGTCCTCGAGGGCAAAATCGCGATCGTCACCGGCACCAGCCGCGGCGTGGGCGTGGGCATCGCCCATGAACTACTGCGCGCCGGCGCGACCGTGATCGGCTGCTCGCGCTCACCGCTGGACGCGATCCCCGGCATCGAACCGGACTGGGCGCACCGGGCCTCGCAAAAGGTGTGCGACCAGGGCGACTACCGGTCGATCGACGCGTTCGTCGCGGACGTCGTGGCCACCCACGGCCGGGTCGACATCCTGGTCAACAATGCGGGCGGCACCGTTCCGGCGCCCCACGCCGAGAGCATTCCCGAACTGGTGCAACGTATTCAGGGCGCGCCCGCCGCCGACGACGACTACGCGCGCACCGCCCTGTTTCACTCGTTCGCCGTGCAGATGAACCTGATCAGCCCGCTATGGTTCGCGATCCGCGCCTATCGGCAGATGCAGAACCAGGATGGGGTGGGCTGCGTCATCAACATCTCCAGCGGCGCCGGCCATCCTGCCGGATCGCCAACGCTGGTCTCCTATGGGGCGGCCAAAAGCGGCCTCAATCACCTCACCCGGTCGCTGGCCGAAGAGTGGGGACCCAAGGTGCGGGTCAACTGCATCGCCCTGGGGCCCACGATGACCGAGAACTTCCGATCGTTCGTGCTGCCCAAGGACGACCCCGATGGCGCAAGGTATTTCGCCGCCGTCCCGTTGCGCCGAGCCGGCGAACCCGCAGAGGTCGGACGGGTCTGCGTTTTCCTGGCCGGCGGTCAGGCCGACTTCGTCAACGGCACCACCATTGAATGCGACGGTGGCATGCTTCCCGGTGTGCTCTACGAGGCGGGACTGAAGACGATCACCGACCTGCTCTGACCGCCTTCGGCATCCGGCCAGACCAGAACCAGCGCAAGGAGATTCACATGAGCGGTCTAGAGCCCACGCCCGAGCAGTTCGCCGCGCTCGCCGCGCGACCGGCCGATGAACCGGTGGTGATGGTCAACCTGCTCAAGTTCAAACCCGAGGGCGGGCTGCAGAGCTACCTGCAATACGGCCGGGACGTGGTTCCCCATCTCGAGCGGGTGGGCGCCACCCTGCGTTATGCCGGGGGAGCACCGTCGGTGGTCATCGGCGATGGCGAACACCCTTGGTGGGACGCGATTCTCATCGTCGAATATCCGGCCCCGCAGGCCTTCATCGACATGGTGACGACCCCGGAGTATGCGAAGGTGCACGAGCATCGCGCCGCCGGCCTGGACCGCGGAGACCTGATCGCGACCTCGACATGGACGATGGCCTCCGAGTGACCTGACGCGTCCGATCGCGCTATGCCTTTCCGGATCAGACCGAAATGGGTCTAATGGGTGGATGGAACTGATAAAGCCCACCGACGCGATCTTCCTGCTGGGAGAATCTCGCGAACATCCCATGCACGTCGGAGGCTTGCAGTTGTTCGAGCCCCCGCCGGGCGCCGGCCGCGGCTTCGTTCGCGACCTCTATAAGAGCCTGGTCGCTCAGCGGGATTTCCAGCCCACGTTTCGCAAACATCCCGCGAGCTTCGTCGGCGGCATCGCCAGCCTGGGCTGGTCGTACGACGACGACGTCGACATCGACTACCACGTCCGGCGTTCGGCGCTGCCGTCGCCCAAACGCGTCCGCGAATTGCTCGAACTCACGTCGCGGTGGCATAGCAGCCTGCTGGACCGGCACCGCCCGCTGTGGGAGACCCACATCATCGAAGGTCTGAAAGACGGCCGGTTCGCTATCTACACGAAGGTCCACCACGCGCTGATCGACGGTGTCTCGGCCCAGAAGCTGATGCAGCGCGCGCTGTCGACCGACCCCGACGACCTCGAGATCCGCGCCCCGTGGGGACTGCGCAAACCCAAGCGCAAATCCGCCCCGTCATCTCCATTGCGCTCACTGGCCCGGACCGCGGGATCCGTTGCGGCACTGGCACCCTCGACGCTGGGTCTGGCGCGTGCCGCGCTGCTGGAGCAGCAGCTGACGTTGCCCTTCGGGGCGCCGAAGACCATGTTGAACGTCAAGATCGGCGGCGCTCGTCGCTGCGCCGCGCAGTCCTGGTCGCTGGACCGCATCAAAACCGTGAAGAAGGCCGCGGGGGTCACGGTGAACGACGTCGTGTTGGCCATGTGCTCGGGCGCCCTGCGCTACTACCTGCTCGAGCAGGACGCGCTACCGGACACGCCGCTGATCGCGATGGTCCCGGTGAGCCTGCGCACCGACGAGGAGGCCGACACCGGTGGCAATTTGGTCGGGGCCATTCTGTGCAACCTCGCGACCGACACCGACGACCCGGCGCAACGTCTGCTGACCATCAGCGAGTCGATGCGCAGCAACAAGAAGGTGTTCTCGCAGTTGCCGCGGCTTCAGGCACTGGCGCTGTCCGCCGTCAATACGTCGGCGCTGGCGTTGGCGGCGGTTCCGGGCTGGGTGACATCGACGTCACCCCCGTTCAACATCATCATTTCGAACGTGCCGGGGCCGACGCAGCCGATCTACTACGGGGGCGCCCGGCTCGACGGCAACTACCCGCTGTCCATCGCGCTGGACGGCCAAGCGCTGAACATCACCCTGGCCAACAACGCCGGGAATCTGGACTTCGGTCTGGTGGGATGCCGGCGCAGTGTGCCGCACCTGCAACGCCTGCTCGCGCATCTGGAGTCCTCCCTGAAGGACTTGGAACGCGCTGTCGGAGCATAGGATTCGATGGCGAAGCTGAGCGCGGGTGTGATGCTGTTTCGGATCCGCGATGGCGTCGTCGAGGTGTTGCTCGCGCATCCGGGCGGACCGTTCTGGGTCCGCAAGGACGACGGCGCATGGTCGATCCCGAAAGGGGAGTACACCGACGGGGAGGAGCCCTGGGTGGCCGCGCAGCGCGAGTTCACCGAGGAGCTGGGTCTGCCGGTGCCACCCGGACCGCGCGTCGACCTCGGTCAGCTGAAACAGTCTGGCGGCAAGGTAGTGACCGCTTTCGCCGTCGGCAGCGACCTCGACATCACCGATGCGCGCAGCAACACTTTTGAACTGGAATGGCCGAAAGGATCGGGCAAGCTGCGCGAGTTCCCCGAGGTCGACCGCGTGGGATGGTTCGCGATGGCAACCGCGCGGACCAAACTATTGAAGGGCCAGCACGGCTTTCTCGACCGGTTGATGGCGGACCCGGGCGTGGCCGGACTGTCCGAGGGAGCCTGACATGCAAACGTTGCGAACACCCGACGACCGGTTCGACGGGCTGCCCGAGTTCCCCTACCCGCCAAGGTATTGCGAGGTGCCCGACGACGAAGGCGGCGCACTGCGCGTGGCGTGGGTTCAGGACGGCCCGGACAGCGCCGACCCGATTCTCATGCTGCACGGCGAACCGTCGTGGTCGTACCTGTACCGCAAGATGATTCCGATTCTGGCCGCCGCCGGCCATCGCGTGATCTGCCCCGACCTCGTCGGGTTCGGCCGCTCGGACAAGCCGACCCGCCGCGAAGACCACAGCTACGCGCGCCATGTCGAGTGGATGCGGGCGACGGCCTTCGATGTGCTTGACCTTCGCAACGTCACCCTGGTGGGTCAGGACTGGGGCGGGCTGATCGGATTGCGGCTCGCCGCGGAGCATCCGGAACGTTTTGCCCGGGTGGTCGTCGCCAACACCGGGCTGCCCAACGGCGAGCAGCCCATGGCCGATGTTTGGTGGCGCTTCCGCGAAGCCATCACCTCGGCTCCGACGCTGGATGTCGGCGCGTTCGTCGCGGGCGGTTGTCGCACGCGGCTGAGCGAGCGGGTGCGGGCCGGTTATGACGCGCCGTTCCCCACTGACGACTACTGCGCGGGGCCACGCGCCATGCCCGGCCTGGTACCAACGTCGCCGGACGATCCCGCCGCGGCGGCGAACAAGTCCGCGTGGGCCAGGCTGTCGGCGAGCGCGACACCCATGCTGGTCGCGTTCAGCGACAGCGACCCGATCACCGGGCCGATGGCCGCAATCTTTCAGCGAGAGATGCGCGGCGCGCAGGGAATCGATCACCCGGTGATCCGGGGCGCCGGGCATTTCTTGCAGGAGGACGCCGGAGAGGAACTCGCCGGCCACATCGCGGAGTTCTTGCGCCGCTGAGTTGGGCGCTGCCGGGCGGCGGGCACAATGTCAGCATGACGACCGCGCCGACCGAGTCCACCAGACCCGACGAATTGTTGGTGCGGCTGCTGGACCCGGCGGTCCGGGCCGACCCCTACCCGCTGTTCGCGCAGTTTCGCGAACGGGGAGCGTTCGCCTTGCCGGAGGGCAACCTCGCGGTGTTCGCGAACTACCGCGACTGCGACGACGCGTTGCGCCACCCGTCATCGAGCAACGACCGGCTCAAGTCGACCGCCGCCCGCGCACAGATCGAGGCGCAGACCCAGCAGCTGCTCGAGGCGGGTGCCGAGGCGCCGCCGCAGACGCCGCCGGGGTTCTTGTTCCTGGACCCGCCGGACCACACGCGGCTGCGCAAACTGGTCAGCAAGGCCTTCGCGCCGAAGGTGGTGAGCGCGCTGCAACCCGACATCAGCACGCTGATAGACGGCTTGCTGGACCGGATCGCCGAAAAGGGGCGGTTCGAGGTGGTCGAGGACCTCGCCTACCCGCTGCCGGTGGCGGTCATCTGCCGATTGCTCGGCGTACCGCTCGAGGACGAACCGCATTTCAGCCGGGTGTCCGCGCTACTGGCCCAATCGCTGGACCCGTTCGTCGCCTTCACCGGAACGCCGTCGGACAACCTCAAGGAGCGGATGGACGCCGGAATGTGGTTGCGCGCCTACCTGCACGGCCTGATCGACCGGCGACGCTCGCGCCCCGGTGACGACCTGATGTCGGGTCTGATCGCCGTGGAAGAGTCGGGCGACCAGCTGACCGAGGAGGAGATCGTGTCCACCTGCGTCCTATTGCTGGTCGCCGGTCACGAGACCACCGTGAACCTGATCGGCAACGCCGTCCTGGCGATGCTGCGCCAACCGCCGCAATGGATCGCCCTCGGCGCCGACGCCAACCGCGCCCCGGCGGTCATCGAGGAGACGCTGCGCTACGACCCGCCGGTGCAGATGATCGCCCGAACTGCGGCCGACGGCATGGCAATTGGGGGCATCGAGGTGCCCGCCGGCGACATCATGATGCTGCTGACCGCCGCCGCCCAGCGCGACCCCGCCGAATACGACCGTCCCGACGTCTTCGACCCGGATCGAAAAGCCATGCGGCACTTGGGGTTCGGTCGTGGAGCACATTACTGCCTGGGCGCGCCGCTGGCCCGGCTGGAAGCCGGTGTGGCGCTGTCGGCGGTGACGGCGCGTTTCCCGAACGCCCGGTTGGACGGCGAGCCGCGGTACAAGACCAACGTCACGTTGCGCGGGCTGTCGCAGCTGATGGTCGCGGTCTAATCCCGCTCCCACGGCGGGCTTTCGTCCATCTTCTTGTAGTACTTCGCCAAGTGGCTCTTGATCCGATCGACATCGGCCGTGGGCACGTCGATACCGCCCCGCGCGCCGTCCATGATGGCGCCGGCCGCCATCACGCCGCGTGGCACGGCTTTGAGGTCGCCGTCGATGACGTCGGCGATCAGCAGCTTGTAGGCGGTGAAATTGTCCTTTTTGTCGCCGTCGTACCAGACGTGGGCGTCGCGGTACTTCTGGTTCGGACCGTCCTGGGCATCGGCCCACTTACGCACCCGCTTCTCGGCCGCGTCACCGTCCCACTTGCGGTCACGATCGGCCAACGGCAGATCTTGAAAGGCTGTGACTGACATGGTGGCCGCGTGCCCGCTGTAGTCGGGGCTTAAACGAGACCAAAACCGCTTACCCAAGCGGTAGCGTCGTGACGGGAGGCAACCATGAAGCGCAGCATCGTTGGTGGAACGGCTGCCCTGCTGACGGCCGCAGGGCTGATTGCCTCGGCGCCGCCCGCCGGCGCCGGCTGCCAGTACGGGGGACCCGTACTCAGCAAGTGCGACGGCCCCGTCCAGCCCGACGGCACCTGGCAACGTTGCGTCGCGGTCACCCGCCTGGTTCCCAATGGCGCCAGTTCCTACCTCGTGCCCGACAATCACTGCGGCCTGATGGGTCCCGGCCAGCAGCCCTCGGATTTCACCTTCGCCGATCCACCGACGCACATCGACTGAGCCGGGAACGTGGTTTGGGCGGCCGTGATGTCGTACCCGGTTGCGATGATGACGTCATGTCCCCGACCGCGACTGCAGCCAGCGTCGAAGCGTCCCCGAAGGAACGTCTCGGGGAGCTCTTCGACGAACTGGCGGAGTTGACCGGTCAGCGCAATGCGATTGATGGGCGCGTCGTGGAGATCGTGGCCGAGATCGATCGCGACGAGTTGTGCGGGATGACCGGGGCGCGGTCGGTGCCGGCGTTGGTGGCCTGGAAGACGGGGTGTTCGCCGGCAACCGCGCACACGATCGCCACCATCGCGAGCCGGCTGGAGGAGTTCCCGCGCTGCGCGGCGGGCATGCGCGAGGGCCGGCTGTCGCTGGACCAGGTTGGGGTGATCGCGGCGCGGGCCGGCGAGGGCTCTGATGAGCATTACGCCGAGCTTGCCGCGGTGGCCACGGTCAGCCAGTTGCGTACCGCGGTCAAGCTCGAACCGCGGCCCGACCCCAAGCCCCGGCCCGAGCTTGAGCGCTCGCTCACCG
>NZ_LZKV01000187.1:0-3191 GCF_001672995.1 Mycobacterium sp. 1482292.6
CGGGCCCGCCGGCGCGCGGCCGTGCGCCAGGCGCTGCGCCAGGTCAACGGCGAACACCTGGCCGACGTCCGGGTGGGGACGATGTCGGGCGGCGAGTTGCAGCGGGTGCGCATCGCCCAGGCGTTGGTCAGCGACCCGCTGCTGTTGCTGTGCGACGAACCGCTGCTGACGCTGGATCCGGCCAACGCCAGGCTGGTGTCGGCGCTGATCGAGCGGCGTCGCCAGGACGCCGCGACCACCGTCATCGTCGTCACCCACGAGATCAACCCGATCCTGCCGTACGTGGACCGGCTGCTGTATCTGGTCGACGGCCGGTTCGAGATCGGCACGGTCGAGCAGGTGATGACCAGCCAGACCCTTTCGGCGCTCTACCAATCCGACATCCAGGTGGTGAAGGTCAAGGACGGCTACGTGGTGGCCGGCGCTCGTGACGATGGGTACCACTGATGGAACATCGGCTCACCGGCCTGCTGGACCACCTGTTCTCCTTCGACATCACCGCCCACTTGCTCGCCCACGACTTCGTGCAGCAGGCGCTGGTGGCGGCCGCCCTGCTGGGCCTGGTGGCCGGGCTGATCGGGCCGTTCATCGTGATGCGCCAGATGTCGTTCGCCGTGCACGGTTCCAGCGAATTGTCTTTGACCGGAGCCGCTTTCGCGCTGCTGGTGGGGTTCGGCGTGGGCCTCGGCGCCCTGATCGGCAGCGCCCTGGCCGCGGCGCTGTTCGGTGTGCTCGGGCGGCGTGACCGGGAACGCGACTCGGTGATCGGCGTGGTGCTGGCGTTCGGGCTGGGCCTGGCGGTGTTGTTCATCCATCTCTATCCGGGCCGCACGTCGACCAGCTTCGCCCTGCTGACCGGCCAGATCGTCGGGGTGGGCTACACGGGCCTGACCATGCTGGCGCTGGTCTGCCTGCTCGTCATCGCCGTGCTGGCGACGTGTTACCGCCCGCTGCTGTTCGCCACGGTCGACCCCGACGTCGCCGCCGCCCGCGGCGTGCCGGTCTACGCGCTGGGCATCGTGTTCGCCGCCCTGGTCGGGGTGGTGGCGGCCCAGGCGGTGCAGATCGTCGGTGCGCTGCTGGTGATGTCGTTGTTGATCACGCCGGCGGCCGCGGCGGCCCGGGTGGTCGCCTCCCCGGCGGCGGCGATGGTCACCTCGGTGGTGTTCGCCGAGGTGTCCGCGGTCGGGGGCCTGCTGCTGTCGCTGGCGCCGGGCGTGCCGGTGTCGGTGTTCGTCGCGAGCATCTCGTTCCTGATCTACCTGGTCTGCTGGCTGATCGGGCGCCGGCGATCCGCTGCCGCTTAAGCTGGGCCCCATAAGGTTCCACGTCCGGGAGGCAGTGGTGCGCGGGCGAATCGCGTTGCTGGTGGCCGCGGCGGTGTCCGCCCTGGCCACCGGCTGCACCACCGTGGTCGGCGGCAGCGCGTCGCCCGCGGACACCTCCGGTCCGCTGCTCCAGCCGCCGGTGGCCGCCGCGGCCCTGGATGGGCTGCTGCTCGGGGTGGACCAGATCAACTCCTTGCTCAGCTCGGGGATGCGGCTGCGGTACGGCGTTCAGACGATGTGGGATTGGAGTTCGACTTTCAGCGACAAGAGCTGCCTGGCGATGGACGGCCCGGCCCAGGAGGCCGTCTATGCGGACACCGGCTGGATCGCGATGCGCGGCCAGCGCCTCGACGACAACTTCGACGACCCGGCGGTCCGCAACGACTCCGCCATCCAGGCCGTGATCGCCTACCCCTCGGCGCGCAAGGCCAACGCGTTCTACGACGCCTCGGTGCGACGGTGGTCCGCCTGCGCCAACCGGAAGTTCTCCGAACATCCCGTGGACAAGCCGGACATCGTGTGGACCGTCGGCGAGGCCCACAAGGTCGGTGGCACGCTCAGCACCTCCGAAGTTCAGGACAGTAGCGACGGCTGGACGTGCCAGAGGGCGCTGACCGTGCGCAACAACGTCGTCATCGACGTCGCCACCTGCGGCTCCTTCGTGCCCGGCGGGTCCGCGGTCGACCTCGCCGAGCGGATCGCGGCCAAGGTCAGCGGGCGGTAGCCGGCGCCGCGCCTCCTCGCCTAGGCCGGCGTCGGGCGCCCCCATAAGCTGGGCGGGTGGCCGCTATCGACCTCAACGCCGACCTGGGCGAGGGCTTCGGTGTCTGGCGCCTGGGTGACGACGACGCCATGCTCGGCATCGTCAGCAGCGCCAACGTCGCGTGCGGTTTCCATGCCGGTGACCCGGCGGGCCTGCTGCGGGTATGCCGGTCGGCCGCCCGGCGCGGGGTGCGCATCGGGGCGCAGGTGAGCTACCGCGACCTGGCCGGGTTCGGCAGGCGCTTCATCGACGTCGCCGCCGAGGACCTGATCGCCGACGTGGTGTATCAGATCGGCGCGCTGCGGGCGATGGCGCACGCGGCCGGCTCCACGGTGTCCTACGTCAAACCCCATGGCGCGCTGTACAACACGATCGTCACCCACGTCGAGCAGGCCGCCGCCGTAGCCGAGGCGGTGCGCCTGGTGGATTCCGGGTTGCCGGTGTTGGGCATGGCGGACTCGGCCTTCTTCGACGAAGCCACTCGGCGCGGATTACGCACGGTCGCAGAGGCTTTCGCCGACCGGGCCTACCGGCCCGACGGCCGGCTGGTGTCGCGCCGCGAACAAGGTGCGGTGCTGGCCGACCCAGCGGTGATCGCCGACCGGGTGGCGACCATGGTCGACTCCGGGCAGGTCACCGCGATCGACGGCACCCAACTCACGCTGAAGGTGGAATCGGTTTGCGTGCACGGTGATTCGCCGGGAGCGGTGCAGATCGCCGCCGCCGTCCGCGACCGCCTTGCCACGACCGGCACCGAGATCAGGGCGTTCTGCTGATGCGACTGAAACTCGGGCGTCCCGACATCGCGCGGTACGCAGGCCGGTTCGACGCTCCCGCCGCCGAGGCCGACGGGCTCTCGGTGACCTGGATCGGCGTCGCCACCCTGCTGATCGACGACGGCTCGTCGGCCCTGATGACCGACGGCTACTTCTCCCGGCCCGGCCTGGCCACGGTCGCGGCCGGCAAGGTGGCACCCTCGCCGGCGCGCGTCGACGGATGCCTGGCCCGGGCCAAGGTCTCGCGGCTGGAGGCGGTCATCCCGGTGCACACCCACTTCGACCACGTGCTGGACTCCGCACTCGTCGCCGACCGCACCGGCG
>NZ_LZKV01000188.1:0-26373 GCF_001672995.1 Mycobacterium sp. 1482292.6
CACGTCGGGGTGCAGCGGCTCAAGAACGGGCTCAACGCCGTGGGCGTCGCCTCCATCGCCGGACGGGTGTCGGGCACCATCCTCACCGCGGTGGCCGACCTCGCCGCACAAGCCGGCTCGGACCGGATCCGGCTCACCCCGTATCAGAAGTTGGTCATCCTCGACGTGCCCGACACCCGTCCGGCGATGGAGGCGACGCCCACGGCGTTGAGCCCGTTCTTGAGCCGCTGCACCCCGACGTGGTCGATCGGGTGCCTCAGCGGGTCGGGGGCGGGACCGTCGATCAGCGGCCGCTTGAGGTACTCCGTCTCCAGAACTTCACGGAATTTTTCGATGCCCCAGTCCTTGACCAGGAATTTCAGCCGCGCCTTGGCGCGCAGTCGCCGATAGCCGTAGTCGCGGAAGATCGAGGTCACCGCGTGCCACACCTCGGGCACCTCCTCGAGCGGCACCCAGGCGCCGACCCGCTGGCCCAGCATCGGGTTGGTCGACAGCCCGCCACCGACCCACAGGTCCAGGCCGGGACCGTGCTCGGGGTGGTTGACGCCGATGAAAGCGATGTCGTTGACCTCGTGCACCACGTCCTGCAGACCCGAGATCGCGGTCTTGTACTTGCGCGGCAGGTCGGCAAAGTCGGGCTGGCCGATGTAGCGGCGCACGATCTCGTCGATCGCCCAGGTGGGGTCCAGCACCTCGTCGAGCGACTCACCGGCCAGCGGTGAGCCCAGGATCACCCGCGGGCAGTCGCCGCACGCCTCGGCGGTCTGCAGCCCAACGGCGGCCAGTCGCCGCCAGATTTCCGGGACGTTCTCCACCTCGATCCAGTGGTACTGCACGTTTTCGCGGTCGGTGATGTCGGCGGTGTCGCGGCCGAATTCGGTGGAGATCTGGCCCACCGTGCGCAACGCGGCCGCCGACAGCGCGCCGCCGTCGCAGCGCACCCGCATCATGAAGTACCGGGCTTCCAGCAACTCGGCGTTGTCGTCGCCGGTGAACGTGCCGTCGTAGCCCTGTTCGCGCTGGGTGTACAGCCCCCACCAGCGGAAACGCCCCCGCAGGTCGCTCTTGTCGATGCTGTCGAAGCCGTTGCGGGCGTAGACGGTCTCGATGCGCTCCCGCACGTCCAGCGGGGCGCCGGCCTGCTTCATCTCTTCGTTCGGGTTCAGCGGCTCACGATTTCCCAGTGCCCATTGGCCCTCGTTACGGGCCTTCGCGGGTCGGGCGGTGGTCATCGGAAGTTCTCTCCTTCAAAAAGATCGCCAGCGCAGCGAGCGCAGTTCACCGACACTTTCGGGCGGCGCAAAACCGTCTGCCAGCTGGAGACACAGGGGGGCTGGGCCTACCACGTCAAGGCAGACAGATACAGCTGCAAACGCGCTTGAGATCAATGTGCCGTCGCGCCACGAGCACCATGTGCGGGCCGGGCTGGTTGACAGTCACGTCACCCATTGTGCCATGGATGCCGAAGGGCCATGCGAGCAGGTCAAATCTCGGCTCACGGTGATTAAAACTACCGGCCCGCAACGGGGGATCCCACCCCGAATGCCCAGGACCACCGTGCGGTGAATCCATGCGGAACGGCCGCCGGTGCAGACGGGGCCGACGGCCCGGGCCACCCGCTCTTCGTGGGATCATTTGGCATGGCCATTCGCGAAAAACCGGTCGAGCTGCCCGACGTCGGGGCGGTCGCTGGGCGGCCGTTTGGCATCTATGTGCATGTTCCGTTTTGCGTAACACGCTGCGGCTACTGCGATTTCAATACGTACACCCCCGCCGAGCTGGGCGGAGTCAACCCCGACGCGTGGCTGAGCGCACTGGGGACCGAACTGGAACTGGCCGCCGCGCGGTTGCAGGCACCGCCGGTGACCACCGTGTTCGTCGGGGGCGGCACGCCGTCGCTGCTGGGCGGCGCGCGGATGGCCACGCTGCTGGACATGCTGCGCCGCCACTTCACGCTGGCGGCTGACGCCGAGGTCACCACCGAGGCCAACCCCGAGTCGGCTTGGCCGGATTTCTTCGACGCCATCCGCGCGGCCGGCTTCACCCGGGTGTCGCTGGGGATGCAGTCGGTGTCGCCGAGGGTGCTGGGCGTCCTCGACCGCATTCACACCCCGAACCGGTCCGCGGCCGCCGCCCGCGAAGCCTTGGCGGCCGGTTTCGAGCACGTCAGCCTCGATCTGATCTACGGAACTCCGGGGGAGTCCGACGACGACCTGCTGCGCTCGGTCGACACGGCGATCGAGACCGGCGTGGATCACGTGTCCGCCTATGCGCTGGTGGTCGAGGAGGGCACCGCGCTGGCCCGGCGGGTCCGTCGCGGCGAACTGGCCCCACCGGACGACGACGTCCTGGCCCACCGCTACGAATTGGTCGATGCGCGACTGTCGCAGGCCGGGATGTCTTGGTACGAAGTCTCCAACTGGTCGCGACCCGGCGGTGAATGCCGCCACAACCTGGGCTACTGGGACGGCGGCCAGTGGTGGGGCGCCGGACCGGGCGCGCACGGCTACCTCGGCACGACGCGGTGGTGGAATGTCAAGCATCCCAACGCGTATGCGGAACTGTTGGGCGCCGCGGAGCTGCCGGTGGCCGGATTCGAGCAGCTCGATGCCGACGCCTTACACACCGAGGACGTGTTGTTGAAAACGCGTCTACGCCAAGGACTTCCGGTTGGCCTGCTCAGTTCCGCCGAGCGCGGCCGCGCCGACGGCGTGGTCACCGACGGGCTGTTGGTGTCCGACGGTGACAGGCTGGTGTTGACTCCGCGCGGCCGGCTGCTGGCCGACGCCGTGGTGCGAACGATCCTGGGGTAGTAGCGTTCTCCGCGCGGTCAGACCCCGAACCAGCGCTCGAAGACGCGGGCGATCTCGATGTAGAGCGGGATGCCCACGGTGACGTTGTAGGAGAACGTCAGACCCAGTGAGGCGGCCAGCGGCAGCGTCGGGCTGGCCTCCGGGATCGCCAGGCGCTGGACCGCGGGGACGGCGATGTAGGAGGCCGCACCGCAGAGGACCGCGAACAACACGTAGGTTCCGGTCTTGAAATCGGTGTGGGTCAGCGACGCGTAGCTGCAGGCGACGATAATGCCCAGCGTCGCAAAGACATTCGGTGCCACCAGGCCGAACACGATGAATCCGGGTCCGGCGGTGCGGAGGTCCTTCAGTTTGCGCGACGCCGTCATGCCCATCTCGAGCAGGAACAGACACAGCACGCCCTGGAAGGCCATCACGAAGAATTTGTCGTCGTCGGCCACGACCTTCTGTCCCTGCAGCCCGCTGACCAGACCGATGATGATGCCCCCCATCAAAAGGACGAGGCCGGGATTGAGAAAGACTTCCTGAAACAGCTCTCGGGAGAAGATGGGCACCCGCTTGCCCTTCGGGCGCGGCGGGCTCTGATCGGGCTCCCAATCCGGATGCTCCAGCTTTTCCAGCGAGAGCTCCAGCTCCTGCTCGATGGCCGCTTCCTCCTGGCTCTCGAGGCTCTGGCCGTGGGGAGGGCGCGCGGCGGTGCCCGGGCCGACCCCGACCTTGACCGGCGGTGTGTAGCCGGCCTCGTCGGGCATATAGCCGGCGGAGTCCATGCCCCGGTGGCGCAGTCGCGCAACGAAATACAGCGCCACCAGGCAACCCGGAATCTCCATGACGGCCAGCATCACCGGCATGTAGGCGTTGAAAGCGATGTTCACCGCGGTCAGGACGGCCACGCAGGTGGCGAAGGTTCCCGCCGAGTCAGACCCGTAGTAGCCGGCGATCGTCGCGCGGTCGACTTTGCGTAGCGATTTCAGGCGGCTGAGCCCCAAATAGGCCAACCCGCCGATCAGACAGTTCAGCGCGAAGCCCAACACCATGAAGCCGACGATGGCACCGACGCTCGATGCGCTGACCTGGGCGAGCTCTTCCCCGCCGTGCCAGCCGATGGCCAGCAACAGGTACATCGTCAATCCCTGATAGATCACATAGGGGAATTCGAACCGCACCTTCAGGATGGGAATCAGAAATCCGAAGTAAAAGAACAGCAGTAGCGGTTTGAACAGGTTATGGGTGAAGTTGTGCCAGAACTCTTGCAGCATCGATGCCTCCGTTGGTTAAAGCGCTGATCTGGGGAAGCACCGTCCGCAAGCGGAGCAACCACGAAACATCCCGACGACCGTCAAGAATTTATCCCCGCCGCCGGCCCGTCGCCACTTGAAAGCGCACAGGGCGGCGGCGTGTCCCGTCGCTGTTGATAACCGACAAAAGCAGTGGTCAAAGCCAAATCGGTAGGGAGGAAACCCGCGTCGGAGGGTGCGGCGGCGGCCGCGAGTTTGGTGTGAAGGTGCTGTGCGTTTACTGTGTAGTCAAATTCGGCTCAACGGGCCGACGGGACGAGCGAGGGCCGCACGCCGGCCCCCTTTTGGCGGTGTGTCACCGAATGCCACGCCGACGGCGAGTAATGCGTGGTTATTTCCTCGAATCCGTCGATCCGGGAAACCGAAAGCACGCCGGTCTGTGGATTGATTTCGAGCTCGTCGCCTTCGCTCGCATGCACTTCCTCGCCGTTGAAAAGCCGAATGATGAACATCGTGTTCCTCCAATCCGGCGGATGCGGGCTCCGGTGGGCAGTGCGCGCTACGAAAAGTCTGGCTGCCGCAGCGACGGTTTGTGCGGCCACAACGTAAACGCTTGGGAAAGCTTTGGAGTGGCGATCTTCACAGGGGCCTGCAGGGCCGGCGCCACGGCGACGTCCTTTACCCTGCGCTGCCTGCATGAACGGGTCGCAGGCGCCGGTGTCTCGCCAGGGGCGGCCCGCCGGCCGCGGGCCGGCCGAGGCTTTAACTCCGCGGGAGTTTTAGCTGAACGGGGCAATCGCAGGGTCACTTGGCGGGAGCGGTTGCGCGCAGCTACATAGGTTAGGCTACATTTACTAACCGTGACCGAGGTCAGCGTCGAGACAAGTTCCGCCGGCTCTGAGTCGCCGTCGATCCCGCTTCCCGTGCATATCGATCCGGCGGACCTGGCGGCCGAGTTGGCCGTGGTGCTGTCCGAGCGCGTCGGGGAAGAGTATCTGCTCTACGAGCGCGGCGGTGAATGGGTGCTCGCCACCGGCGTGCGCGCCATGATCGAGCTGGACAGCGACGAGCTGCGGGTGATCCGCGCCGGCGTGACCCAATGCCAGCAATGGTCGGGCCGGCCGGGCCCGGTTCTCGGTGAAGCCATCGACCGGCTGCTGCTGGAGACCGATCAACTCTTCGGCTGGATCGCCTTCGAATTCGGCGTGTACCGCTACGGGCTGCAGCAGCGGCTGGCGCCAGGAACCCCACTGGCTAGGGTCTTTTGGCCGAACGGTCGCATCGTGGTGACCCGGGAGGGGGTCCGCCTGTTCGGTACCTCGGCCGACCACCGGGACGCAGTCCTGGGTGTGCTCGGCGACGGCGTGCCCGACGTGCGCGCCGCCTCGGCGGTCGACGTGGTCGCCGACCCGTCCCGCTACCGCGATCGGGTCGCGGCGGCCGTGGGCGAGATCGCCGCGGGCCGCTACCACAAGGTCATCCTTTCCCGCTCACTCGATGTGCCTTTCCCGCTCGACTTCCCGTCCACCTATCGGCTGGCCCGGCGGCACAACACCCCGGTGAGGTCGTTTCTGCTGCGGCTGGGCGGGATTCGCGCCGTGGGTTATAGCCCCGAACTGGTCGCGGCCGTGCACCAGGACGGCGTCGTGGTGACCGAGCCGCTGGCGGGTACCCGCGCGCTCGGGCGCGGCGAGGTCCATGACCGCCAGGCCCGCGACGACCTGGAGTCGAATTCAAAAGAGATTGTCGAGCACGCGATTTCGGTACGAAGCTCGCTGCAGGAAATGACCGAGATCGCCGAGCCGGGTACCGCCGTCGTCACCGATTTCATGACCGTGCGGGAACGGGGGAGCGTGCAGCACCTCGGCTCCACGGTCAGCGGTCGGCTCGACACCTCGAACGACCGGATGGACGCGCTCGAAGCGCTGTTCCCGGCGGTCACCGCGTCGGGCATCCCGAAACCCGGTGGCGTCGAAGCGATCATGCGCCTCGACGAGGGCCCGCGCGGGCTGTATTCGGGTGCGGTCGTGATGATTTCGGCCGACGGCGGCCTGGATGCGGCGCTGACGCTGCGGGCGGCCTACGAACGTGACGGTAAAACGTGGCTGCGGGCGGGTGCGGGCATCATCGAAGAGTCCACCCCCGATCGCGAGTTCGAAGAGACCTGCGAGAAGCTGTCCACGTTGGCACCGTATCTGATTGCGCGCCAATAGCTTGAGCGGTCAGGTGCGCGCACGCCGGCCTCAGACCGAAGAGGTCGATTCGAGATAGTCGGTCAGGATGCGGCCGACGAGCGACTCGATATTGGATTCGATGGACGACGCGAGCGTGGCGGTCACGGTCGCCACCGCCTGGGTCCGGAAGCGCACCAACATGGTGATCAGCTCGGCGATTTCGGCGTCGGCAGGCAGCGGTTCGCCGGGCTTGATGCGGTCGAGCACGTGTTCGGCCCCGGCGCGCACCAGCATGTCGCTGATCTTGTCGATCTCGGGGACGATCTGTTCGTGCAGGTCGATCAGCTTGTCCAATTTGACGCCGTAGCCGCGGATTTCGTTGAACGCCTCGATCAGTTTCGGGCGGGTGATGGTGGCCTGTGTCCCATCGATCCGGATCACCTGAAGCGCCACCAGGCGCTCGAACGCATCGGCGTCGTCGACCAGTCGCTGGGCGTCGGTCAGCGATACGGTTTCCGGCTTCTCCGTCGTCCAGGTGCCTACGATGGCGGTTTCCAGACCCAGCACGTCGCCGAGGTTCTTGCCTTCCTCCCACGCGCTCAGCATTTCTCGCACGTGCGCGATGTTGTAGCCGCGGTCGAGCATCGAGGTGATGAGTCGCAGCCGGGTCAGGTGGGTGTCGTTGAACAGGGCGATGCGCCCCACCCGCAGCGGGGGCGGCAGCAACCCGCGGTCACGGTAGACGCGGATGTTGCGGGTAGTGGTGCCGGCCAGCCGGGCCAGGTCGTCGATCCGGTATTCACCGGAGTTCGCGTCGCCGTGCGGCTGCCGGACGGCCGACTCGAAAAGCTGGGACACCGCCCCCTCGATGAGTTGGCGGTATTCCCGCGATTGGCGCCGCACGCGCTTGGGTGCGCGCCGCACGTTGTGCAGCACGCCGGCGATGGTGCCGGGTTCGGGCCGCGATGCGCGCTCGGTGGCCATGTCGGTGTAGCCTTCAGGCCGACGCGGTGGCCTGGGTCTGGGCGCGGCGTGCCACCGCCTGGTAGTCCTCGTATCGAAAATCCCTCATCTGGCGAAGATACTGCGTCGCGAAACCTGGGTACATCGACCCGTTGAATCCGTCCTTGGTGAGGTACCAACTGCGGCACCCCGACATCCAGGTCGTCTTGGTGAGCCGGCGCTGAAGGTCCTCGTTGTGCCGACGCTGGACCTCGTCACGCACGTCGAGATAACGCAGGTCGTCGTTGAGGATGGTGGTGATGCCGCGCACGGCGTAGTCGAGCTGACCCTCGATGTAGACCAGCAGCGAGTTGTGGCCCGGTCCGGAATTGGGCCCGGTCATGACGAACAGGTTCGGATACCCGTGCACGTTGATGCTCTTGTAAGCCTGTGCGCCGGCGGCCCATTCGGCGGCCAGCGAGCGACCGCCGAGCCCGGTGACCGGAAAGGGCGGACCGGTGAGATGCACGTCGTAGCCGGTGGCGAAGACGATGCAGTCGAGGTGGTGCTCGATGCCGTCGCTGGTGCGAATGCCGACCGGGCTCAACGTGGCGATCGGCCAGTCGATGAGCTTGCAGTTGTCGCGTTGCAGCGCCGGGTAGTAGTCGCTGGACACCAGCATGCGTTTGCATCCGGGTCGGAAGTCCGGCGTCAGCTGACGGCGCAGCCACGGGTCTTTCACCTGGGCGCGCAGGTGGGCCCGCCCCAGCCGGGCGACCAGCGACGTCAGCGGTGTGTCCCAGACCAGGGCCGTGGCGCTTGCCTCGTGGCCCCAGTACAGCGCCTGGCGCGCAAGCTGTTGGGTAGCAGGGAGTTTGGTGAACAAGGATTGCACGGCCGGCGGGGTGGCGACGTCCAAGCGTGGCAACACCCAGCACGGTGTGCGCTGAAAGACCTTGACGAATCCGGCGCGCTTGACCAGCTCCGGGACGATCTGGATGGCGCTGGCGCCGGTACCGATGACCGCGACCCGCTTGCCGGCGAAGTCGTAGTCGTGATCCCAGCGTGCGCTGTGAATCTTGTGTCCGCGGTAGCTGTCCAGGCCCCGGATGTCGGGGAAGCTGACGTCGGACAAGGGGCCCGAGGCGAGTACGACGGTGCGGGCGCGAAACCTCTTGCGGTTCTTGGTGGTCGCGGTCCAGATGCCGGCTTCCTCGTCGAAGGTCAAGTCCTTGACTTCGTGGCCGAACCTGATGCGGCTGCGGATGTCGAACCGGTTCGCCATGTCCTCGAGGTGGCGGTAGATCTCGGGGGCGGGTGAGTAGGTGCGTGACCAGGTCGGGTTCTTGACGAAGGAGTAGGAGTACAGCAGCGACGGGACGTCACAGCTGGCGCCGGGATACGTTGTGTCGCGCCAGGTCCCGCCGACGCGGTCGGCGCGTTCGAGCAGCACGACGTCGTCGATGCCGGCCTCGGCCAGACGGATGGCCGCCCCCAGGCCGGTGAAACCGGCCCCGATGATGAGCGTCGCGTGGGCGCGGTTGTTCGCCACGGTCATGCCGCCGGCTCGTGGGTGAGTTCTCCGACCCAGGTGGGTACCGACGGCAGGAGCGGCCGCGGGTACCGGTCGGAAAGCCAGACCATCGAATTCGCCAACAGGTGGTACGGGTGGCGGGGGTTGGTGACCACCCCGGCGTAGCGCCTCAGGAAACGATAAGTGGGTACCCGCCTGGTGCTTTCGCCGCGGTCGCCAAGCTCCTTAAACCGCTTGACAGCCCGGTAGAGGCGTTCTGGCTCCATACCCATGGCGGTGATCTCGTTGCGGATCCTGTTGATCAGCGGCGCGCCCATGATCGCACCGATGATGAGGCCCGGAGTGGCATTGTGGCCGACGAAGTCGATCAGCAGCCGTCGGATTTTCGCGTGTCCGATCATGTCGAGAACTTCGAAATCGACGACCAGATGGCGTGATTCGTCATTGTTGATCTTCTCGAAAACCTGGTGGCAAAGCGGGTCGTGCACCTCGTCGAGGAGGAATTTCAACAGGGCACCGTCCAGTGCGACTTCGAGCATCGGAATGACGGTGCCGAGCAGGGACAGCGGCATGTCGTCGGCCCAGCGGTCCAACCAGTCGATCGCCAACCGTATGTTCACATTCGGCTCGGGAATCTCGCCGTCTTCGAGCATGCCCCAGCGCTTCATCAGCGCCAGTTCGGCGTTGGCGTGGCGCTGCTCCTCGGCGTGGAAGTAGCGGTAGATCTCGGCGATGGTCGGTGTGGGTGCCTTCTTCGCCAGCGCCGCGAAGCCCCTGGCCCCGATGTTTTCGATCCAGCACAGGTCGGCCATGAAAGCCTTGAGCTGTGGCCGCTGTTCGTCACTGATCAGTTCGGCGCCGGGCGCATCCCAGTCGATGTCGGCGAGTGCCCACTGGCGGTCTTTGATCTTGGCAAGCATGGCTTCCATGTCGATGGCCATCGGGAGCTCCTTTTCGTTCGGTGATCAGGGCAGGTTGATGCGGGACACCAGGCCGGCCGCACGCGTATAGGTCTGTGGGGCAAGCCGTTTGATGTTCCAGCCGATCTTGGCGTCGAATTGCGGCATGCAGTACAGCTCGCCGCGGTCGTGAGCGTCCAGGCAGTCCCGTGCGACCTTCTCGGCGGATAATCCGGTCCAGCGCATCAGTTTTGCGGCCAGCTCGCTCGATTGCTCGCTGATCCTGCCGGATTCGAGGATGTTCGTCTTGACGAAGGTGGGGCACAGCACCGTGACCCGCACCGGCGTGCCGGCCAATTCGGCGGCAAGGGTTTCCGAGAGTGAGAGCACACCGGCCTTGCTGACGTTGTAGGCGGCCATGCCGGGCGCCGCTCCGAACGCCGCGGCCGAGGCCACGTTGATGATGCCGCGGGGGGCGCGTGACCGCTCGGCCTCGCGCAGGATCGGGGCGAACACGTGGCAGCCGTGGATAGGCCCCCACAGGTTGATGCCCAGGGTCCACCCCCAATCGTCCAGCGGTGCGTCACCGATGGCGGCACCGCCCGCGCCGACACCGGCGTTGTTGATGACCAGCGTGGGTGGGGCCGCGAACCAGGCCTGCGACTGTTCGGCCAGCGCCTGCACGTCCTCGAATCTCGATACGTCGCAACGGATGGCGGTCGCCTTGGCGCCCTGCTCGGTGATCGTGTCGGCCGTTTGCTGTGCGGCGGCCTGGTCGATGTCGCTGCACACGACAGCGCCGCCGCGCTTGCCGAGTTCAATGGCGAACGCGGCCCCGATGCCGCTGCCGGCGCCGGTCACCACGGCCGAGGCGCACTGGCTGGTTTTGGGTCTGTTGAGGAGTCTGTCCAACATGTCAGCGGGTCCCTTCGGTGACGGCGCGCGCATCCTGCAGGGCATGCGCGATGAAGCGCGCGACGTAGGCCATCGCCTTGGCGGCCTCCGGTGTCATGCGCGGCAGCGCCTGAAAGACGTGGACCTGATGGGGCCAGATCTGCAGTTCGCATCTGCCACCGGCAGTTTGGATGTCGGCGGCGAGCTGGCGCGCGTCCTCCTGCAGCATCTCGGCGCCGCCGGCCTGGATCAGAGTCGGGGGGAGTGCCGGGCCCCCCGCGACGTCGAGCGTCAGCCGCTGATGGGTGAGGTCGATGCCGCTGTGGTAGAGGCCGACGAGGCGGACCGCGTTCGCCGCCCGGGTGGCGGGATCGGGGCGTATCCGCTCACGGGCCAGCGCCAGTTCGAACGTGAGGTCATACAGGGGCGAGAACAGCACCATGGCGGCGGGGTGCTCGACCCCGGGCTGCAGCAGCAAGTCGACGGACAGGTGACCACCCGCCGAATCTCCAGCGATCACAATGTGTTTCGGCGGAACAATGCCCGTGTCGACCAGCCAGTCCCAGCCGGCGCGGACGTCGTCGGCCGCGGTGGGGAAGCGATGCTTCGGAGCGAGTCGGTAGTCGATGCAGAACACCGGCAGCCCGGTCAGGGCCGATAACCAGGATGTCAAGCGGCGGTGGGTCTTTGGCGAGCACACGGCGTAGCCGCTGCCGTGCACGTAGTAGATCGCACCCTCGCTCGTCGACGATCGCTCGGTGCCGCTGGTGGGCGTGCGCGGTCCATAGACCCATTCGCCCTTGACGCGCCGACCGTCGGGCAGCCTGGTGTCGACGGATTCGACGCGGGTGCCCGCGAGCGAGGGGCCGAATGTCCCCATGATCCTGGCGACGATCTGGCGCGATAACCACAGACCCCACGCCCGTTCGGGCGGGATCACGCTGGTGATCGGCCGCAGGGTGTACGCACTTACCGCTGCCGCGCCGCGGGATCGCAATGACCCGCGAGCCGGAACGCCGTCCGTCATGCAACGCAGTCAACACCAAATGGTGACATTGGTCAATGGCAGATTTGGGGTGCTGGGAGATGGTAGATCCTGATTGGATTGCCAAAGCTCAAGCCGACGGCGCCATCAACCGGCGTCCAATCGTCGCGATGTCCTGGCGATGATCATGTCCATAGCGAAATGGTGTGCAACGCGGTCTCGGTTAGACCTCTCTAGGACGAGCTCAACCGTGTGACTCTCGTGGCGTCCTTGCTTGCCGAATCCCGGGCGCTACTGACAATCGAAGGTGGCGGTCTCACCCAGCGCACGTGCATGCCATCGAGCACGCCGGTACCTATCGAATCCTAATTTGTTCGACAGAGCCTGGATCTGCGGCAACGGGCGTTGCAGATATTCCATCCTGCTCAGCGTCATAGTTTTGAGATCCAAGATTCTATTGCCTAGGAGGTGGTTCTGGTCGCGTCGTCGCGCTCGGGGTACCGCCATTCTCAAAGTGCCTCAAGCGATCCGCAATGTCGGCGATCGAATCAGCCTCAGCTGAGTGCTGATCGGGGCCAGGCTGCAGACTTCCCTGACTCGTCAAGGTCGTCGGGCGGGCAAGCGCTCGCGCGAGCACGTCGACACGGTAGTCGCGTCGCGGGTCACCCACCGTGCGTCCACCGCCTCATCGAGGTGGCTGGCCCTTGTGCGCTCTCATTCATGCGACTTTGACAGCCAATCAACACCCACCATAATTTCCATCGTGCGGTCAGTAAGTAGCCTTCATCACGCACAACGCCCGCAGAGGCTTGCCTGTCATGGCACACACCACTGTTGTTCGAGAGGGACTTCCGTGCGTATAGAGGTTAGCGGGGCAGCCGGACCGGCATTGCAGTCGGTGTCGAATGCACGATGCGACTCGGTCACGCTGGCTGCGCAGATTGTTCGAATGTGCGCGGGCCCTCGGTGATCTCAACCCGCCGGATTGTGACGACGAGTTTGCCGACCGAAACTTGTTCGGTGATTTCATCGCTCGCTTACCATCGTTGTCCGGCAGATGTTCCTGAACTCGGGCGAGTGCCGGCGTCCAAGGGCACCGTAGCCACATCGCTTCCTCTGTAACGAGTTAGGCAAATGATGAGGTTCGTGTCGTTGGCAGTGGCCGGCAACGATCTGGTGGCTGACGGCAACGCAGTTGCCACCGTGGGGTTTCGCAACCCAAGTGCATCCGGCGTAACCCTCACGACGCTGACGTGCATATCGGCGGGGATCTCAGGTCGCGGATGAGGGGATGAGGTGCTAGTGGCTGTGCAACAAGATCAATGGGAATAGACGGCGTCAGTTGAGTTAGCGGCCGCGCATCAGCTTTTCGCGCGCCGACCCTATGCCCACTAACCGTCGCGACAACACCGCAGACAACCAGAAGGCCGATGACCAACAGTACTCGCACCGCGCTCGGTTCTCGCCAAATGCGCTTAGCGGCGGTAAGTTCCATCATCTCCTCGTCGCTAGAATGGTATGACTTCTTCCTCTACGGGCTCGCTTCAGCGCTGGTGCTCGGGCCGGCGTTCTTCCCGTCGCTTGGACACATGAAGGGAGTCCTCGCGTCGTTTGCCACATTCGCTGTGGGGTTCGTCGCGCGCCCGCTCGGCAGTATCGTCTTCGGCCACTTCGGCGATAAATTCGGTCGCCGGCGGATGGTGAAGATCGTTCTGGCCGGAGTTTCCCTGTCTACCGCGGCAATAGGATTTCTGCCCACCTACGCCGAGATCGGGCTGAGCGCGCCGGTCTTGCTGGTTTGTCTGCGGGTCGTTCAAGGTCTCGCGGTCGGCGGCGGCTTTGGCGGATCACTGCTTCTTTCTGCAGAACACGCGCCCGACAAGCGGCGGAGTCTGTTTTCCAGCTTCCCCCAAATCGCCGTCCCGGTTGGGGATCTCCTCGCCAACGGTGTCTTCCTAGCTCTGACCGCAACCCTGTCCAGCGGCGACTTTCAAAGCTGGGGATGGCGCATTGCCTTCATCCTAGGGGGGATACTCGGAATCGTCGGCTATAGGCAAGTGAATCGCGTTGCCGAAACCCCCGAGTTCACCACGGGCAGAACACAAGTCGAGCTCCAACGATCGCCCATCGCGGAAGCGGTTCGGCACGACTGGCGTCAGATTCTCGCCTGCACCGGAGCGAACATCGCCGTCAACGCCGTGTTCTACATCCTCGTGGTTGCGGTTGTCGAGTACACCACGGCCGACCTAGGAGTCGCGAAGAGCGCCGTGCTCACCGCCATCCTCATCTCGGCGTTCATCTCGATTCCGTCAGTCGTGGGATTCGCCATGCTCGCCGACCGTATCGGAATCCGCCGGGTGGCGGTCGGTGGTGCGCTGGCGATGGTCGTCTGGGCCGTCCCGTTGATGCTGATCGTCGAGACGGCCAATATCGTGGCGATCACCATCGCGCTTGGCGTAGGCCAGGTCTGCGTCGGAGCCATGATGGGAACCATTGGTGCCCTCTTCTACAACGGGTTCCGCGCCCAGTACCGGTATTCGGGAATCTCGTTGAGCTTCCAACTCTCGGGTGTCCTTGGCGGCGGGCTGGCCCCGTACCTGGTCACTCTGCTGCTCGATCGCACCGGCACGCCCTTGGCGGTATCGGGATACATCGTCGGCGTCGCGCTTTTGGCGCTAGTGTCCATCCCCTTCGTCCGGAGTCGTAAGGCCACACCGACGGGAGGCGCACAACCCACAACGACCGAAAGTCACAGTCTTGGACCAATACTCGTCGAGTGCGCCGCCAGACCAGGTTCCGACGATATTCCGGCGTAACCCACCCCCGTTCGATACGGAAAGGACCGTGTGCAATCGTGGCGGTCAACACGACATTTCCTTCGCATCTTGTGGCGCAGGCGAGCGACCTCCTCAGCACGCCTTCAGCTGACCGGTGTTTCCTAGACGTCCGACTCGGCGATCCGACGGAGGAGTACCGAGACTTTCGCAAATGCCACATTCACGGAGCCCTTCACGCACAGATCCGGGAAGTCTTCGCTAGCCGTCCCACGGAGCAAACCGGGACACTGCCGCTACCGGACATCACCCTTCTCGCAGAACAGCTCACCGGCTGGGGCATTCGTAGTGACACCGAAGTCATTGTCTATGCGCGCACCCCAGCCATTGCCGCGCGGGGATGGTGGACGTTGCGTTGGGCGGGGCTGACAAATGTGCGTCTCCTCGACGGTGGATTGCAGGCCTGGCGAGACGCTGGCGGAGCCGTCGCGGAAGGTCCCGCACATCGACACGCCCTACCGCGCGGATCACTGCGCCTGCACCCCGACAACATGCCCACGGTCACCGCCGCGGACGTCGAGGCCAGGTCACCTGGGACTATCGTGGTAGATGCGCGAGATGAAGCAACCTTCGTGGGCGGACACATCCCCAAAGCGGTCAACTTACCGGCCATTGAGCAATGGACGCCACGTTCGGATCTGCGTGCGCTGCAACAGATCCAGTTGCTCTACCACAACGCCGGCATTAGCTCCGGCTCGGATGTCATCGTGTACTGCGGCGGTGGGGTGTTGTCGGCCCTGGAGGTTCTCACACTGCAGGCCGCGACGGGCGTCACCCCTCACCTTTATGTGGGGTCCTGGTCTGACTGGATCCGAGATCCGCAGCGACGCGCTGCGGCACACGTTGAACATCAAATCTTTTGAGGAGCCGAAGATTGCCCAACAGCGAGTTCGATACGGACGTTGTGATCTGTGGCGGTGGCCCGGTCGGTTTGGCCCACGCATACCTACTGGGCCGCAGCGGGATTGACGTCCAGTTATTCGAGAGACGTTCGGGGACAACACCTCTTCCCAAGGGGCAGTATATCCACGCGTCCACCGGGGAACTGTATCGGCAGTGGGGCGTCTGGGATCTCCTCGAAGGCCGCGGTTGGCCGATCGCTCAATCGAACGGCCAGGGCTTCTACGTCACGGTGAACGCTGGACCGGTTGGCGGTGTCCGCCAGTCGCTCGGAACGCTCGACGATTACATCGCAAAATGGAGCCGCCTGACGCCCGTGTACCCACGCAAAGTGGCCGCATCCGACTACGAGTCCGCCCTGCTCCAACAAGCCCGGCAATGGAGCTCGGTCGACATCCGCTTTCACTGCCGTGTCGTTGACGTAACGACGTCTGGCCCCACCGGCATTACCACCCGCATCGAAAACGTCGATACCGGCGAGACTCAAGTAATCCGAAGCCGATACCTTGTGGCCTGCGACGGGGCACATAGCTTCATTCGTAACCGGATCGGTCGAGGTCAGTGTCACGGTCCAGCGTTCGAAAACCAAATACTCGTCGAGTTCGTCGCTCCGCTCGAAGATACTCTTGGACAAGACGGTTTCTTCCACTCCTTCGTCCTTCACCCACGGTATGCGGGTTGGTTCGGTAGTCAAGACCCGACAACCGGACTCTGGCGATACAGCTTCAAACACGATGAAGAGGACCCTCCGGCGGAATCAACTGTGGTGGCGCGGATCAGGGGCGCGATTGGTGATCCCTCGTGCCCGATAGAGGTCAAGAAGGTGATGCGATTCGACTACTCGACGGGGCTGCTGCGATCCTGGCGTGAAGGGAACATCTTTTTCGCGGGCGATGCCGCGCACTGGCATTCGCCGTGGGGCGGATTCGGCCAGAACACCGGTGTCCAGGACGCCAACAATCTTGCGTGGAAACTGGCCCTGGTCCTGCAGGGCCATGCGAGCGACTCCCTCCTAGACACTTATGAGGTGGAACGAAAGTCCAAAGCCCTGCAGGTAGTCAAACTCGCCACCTATAACGCAATGAACTATCAGGCGTTGTCCGCGTCGGTCATGCTCGGGGAGCATGAAGCACTCGGGGGAGGGCGCCTCACGAACGAGGCCTTGGCCTTTCTCACCGAACATGGCGCAACTCACGGCGTCAATGCCGTCTTGCACACCGGGTTTCAACTCGGGACTTTCTATACGTCCTCGGCGATAATCCGACGCGACCGACAGCCGCCGCCGCCTGGTTCGCTGGGCACTTATGTTGAAAGCATCATCCCGGGCGCACGCGCACCCCACGCATGGCTTCGCGATCCCCAGGGCCGGAAAGTCTCC
Organism: Mycobacterium sp. 1482292.6; assembly: GCF_001672995.1. Taxonomy (NCBI): domain Bacteria; kingdom Bacillati; phylum Actinomycetota; class Actinomycetes; order Mycobacteriales; family Mycobacteriaceae; genus Mycobacterium; species Mycobacterium sp. 1482292.6. Next base: position 16,592 of record NZ_LZKV01000188.1, read on the forward strand.
ACGTCCGATTTATGGGGACCAAACTTTACGCTCGCCGTCTCGAGCCAGCCCGAATTGTGGACCGCTGCCGTTGTGCGCACTACCCGGGTACTGGGTATCCCGATCTCACTTATTCAGATCGGAAACGGGGGATACGTCCCCTGCGACAAGAAGTATCGGGATTTGTACACCGCGCCTGTACTAGTGCGGCCCGATGGGCACATCGCGTGGCGATACGATGGTCCAGCGGGCGAGGACTGCGTCGGCGAACTGATTTCGGCACTCAAACGAATACTTGCCCTCGAAATCGAAGTGCCGGCTACCCACGATACTCATCTCGTAAGAGTCGGTGCGCAATGCTGAAGGCGTCACCAGCGATCAGCGATACCCCACACGGTGGTCTCCCAGTCCTGGGCGGTGTGGTAGGGCGTCACCAAGCCGTGCGGCGCGCCGTTCAAGGTATTGGAAGACACTGTGCCTGGGCAGTAGGTCGATCGAGGGTGGCGCCCAATTCGTGCGGCATCATGCGCCCGATTTACGAAAAGGACGGCGAGACCGGGGACCCGCGCGGATAAGTTCACAAAGCTTGTGTCGCGGCGCAGCCCAAGGCGCTGTGCCGGCGGCTGGCTCGATGTAGTCAAAGACCGCTGGCGCGTGCGGGTTTGGGTGCTCCAGAAGCGGCGTCGAGAACTTTGATCTGCATCGAGCCGAAGATCGACCCAATCATGGCGTTGTCGACGCCGAGGCCACCCGGCACATGGGCCGCAGCGGCGCCCCGTACTCGGTAGCCGAAAAGTTCTTCCGGCGCCCGCTTCGCTGCGCAGCGGTTACCAGCTCGGTGCGCTCGTCACGCACGTCTTCCTGGTGGCAGTCTTCCTGGTGGATCGAAATGGTGCCCAACGCGGTCTCGGTTTGACCTCCCTAGGGCAAACTCAACAGGTTTGCACCAGGACTCGTTGATGCCACTTCAAGTGGCACCGTGGCCTGCGATCTAGGAAAAGTGCCGGGCTTTGGGATCTTCATTCCGTTGCGTCGGCGGGCACCGCCGTGGCGATTATCGTGGCCGGGATTGCCGGCGTCACGTGGGTGCCGCCGCCAAATCGAGGGGCTCCAACGCCTAGGCATCAGCCGGAGTGTCGGGCGGTGGCGACGGCGTGGACGTTGAGCGCCTACGCGGGACGCGGGTGGCGCGACCTCAGGCGTCTTCGCCGAGACGAACGCGGGTGACATCATCTTCGTGGACCGGCTCACCGCAGACGTCACAGGTGCCGCCGAGCCGCAACTCGTGGTCGCGGTGGCGGACAGTGACCGGCGGCCGTGCGACTGCCCACCGATCGCCCCACTGCCGCAACACGTGCAGCACCGGCGACAGCTCGCGACCGGCGTCAGTGAGGTGGTACGCCGACAAGGACGGTGACTGCTGATACTCGATGCGCTCCAGCACGCCCGCGGCGACAAGCGCCTTCAAACGAGCCGCCAGGCGGTCCCGGGACGCGCCGGTGTTGCGGACCATGTCGCTGAAGCGGTGGTGCCCTAGGTTGACCTCTCGCAGGATGAGCAATGACCACCGGTCGCCGATGATCTCTAGCGCGGCGGCGATGGAACACGGTGTTCCGCGGACCGCAGGGGTGAGCAACGGTCCCTCGCGTGCGCCGTTCGTCATCTTCTTAGGTTTGCATACCGAACGGGTCGCCCGCTAGCGTTCTGACCATGATGGTTGGGAAATCAAACCGCTATATCCGGTGGGCGGAAGCGGCTGTTATCGTCGCAGCGATTTTCATGTCCAACCTCGACCTGTGGATCGTCAATGTCGCGCTGGTGGGCATGGCTCGCGGCTTCGGCCAATCCCTCTCGGCAACGTCGTGGGTGCTCAACGCCTACGCCATAGGCCTAGCGGCGCTGCTCGTCCCCGCCGGGCGGCTGGGTGACCGCATGGGCCACCGGCGGGTCTTTCTGTGCGGCATCGCAATGTTCACCATCGCCTCCCTGGGCTGCGCTCTTGCCCCTAATCTTGTGGTCCTCGTCGCCGCGCGCATCGTGCAAGCCGCCGGCGCGGCCGCGCAGATTCCGACGTCGCTCGCGCTGCTGATGTCCTCAGTGGAGCCGCATCGACGCACCACCGTGGCGCGCGGATGGGCAGCAGTCGGCTCATTGGCGGCCATCTGCGGCCCAGTGCTGGGCGGGCTACTGGTCACGTTCGACTGGCGGTGGGTGTTCGTGGTCAACCTGCCAGTCGGACTGGCAGCGTGGGCCGTTGGCCGCAGGGTCTTGCCGGCGGAACCTGCGGGTTCTGGTGAACGGTTGCCCGACATCGCGGGCAGTGCACTGCTGATCGTCGCGTTGGCCGCGCTGACCGGGGCGTTGATTCAAGCGCCGACATGGGGCTGGGCTGGGCCAGGCACCATCGCCCTGGCCGTGACCGCCGTGCTGGGCACTGCGCTGTTCCTGTGGCGTTCGGCGCGGCACCCTCGGCCGCTGCTCGAGTTGCCGCTCCTGCGCATCCGCAATTTCGCGACGGCCAACGTCGCCTTCTTTTGCTTCAGTGCAGCGTTCGCAATCATGCTGCTGTCAAATGCGTTGTGGTGTCAGAACATATGGCACTTCGGCGTATTGCAGACCGGATTAGCGATGGCGCCGGCACCCATGGTGGTGCCGTTGGTCACTTTGGCATCCAACCCGCTCGTCCATCGCATTGGACCGGGGCCGGTAGCCGCCGTGGGCAATGCGCTCTTCGCCGGGGCGTTTCTGTGGCGCATCCTGCTCGCCACTGCCAGACCCGACTACCTCGTCGACCTGCTTCCGAGCATGTTGCTCAGTGGAGTGGCCGTCGGTCTCACCTTGAGCACCTTGATGGCCGCGGGCGCCACGGCGCTGCCACCGGCTCGGGCCGCGACGGGCTCGGCGCTCGTCAACTCCGGAAGACAGGTCGCCTCTGCGCTCGGCGTCGCCGTTCTGGTTACCGCGCTCGGACCGGTCGGCTCGGTCAGTGACTTCGACCTGGGATGGTGGCTGGCCGCGGGCTTGGCCGTGGCGGCCGCATTATTCAGCGCAACACTGCCCCACGTGCGTTCGGAGGTGTCAGCCGCGAACGTGGTTCCCCTTGCCGCCCAGCGCGAGCCAGTGCCCGACGTTCCGTAGATCAACGGACCGGCACGGACGCCGCGCCCCGCCGCGGCCGGCACAAGCAACGCTCGTGCGACATGAACTACAGCAAGGACAAAGCCTACGCGCGAGCTCGAATCCCAAGTCCCGCGGGCCATTACGCCACGGCATCCGGAACGCCCAGCGTCAACTTTGGCGGGTAGCGGACTCGTGCGGCGTGTCAAGCAGAGCGACGGCCGTGCGGACATAGGCGTCGAGGTCCATATCGTCGCCGTACACGCTGATCTGGATCAAGGCACCCTGCAGCAGAGACATAGCCAGCCGCCCGAACTGATCGGGGTCGATCGCCGCGGCGAGTTCGCCGCGCTCTTGCGCGGCCTGCGCGAGTGTCGCAAAGCCGTCGCGTAGGCGCGAAAGCCCAGCGCGGGCGGCGGCGTTGAGTTCCGGGTCGCGCTGTTGTTCCCCGATCAGGTGGGGGAAGATACGGGCGCGCTGTTCGACGGTGCCCAGTTCGACGTCGCGGTTTTGCTCTATCAATTCTGCCAACGCTTCGCCGGGCCGGCGGAGACGGCCACCAGGCAGGGCTTCGGTGATCACCGTCGCCGCTTGAGTGAGGAACCCCATCGTCTCGGCAATGATGGCGCGTACGAGGTCGTCCTTGCCTTCGAAATAGCTGTAGACCGCACCCGGACTGAGGTCGGATTCTTTGAAGATCTCCTGCATCGTGGTGCGGTGGAACCCATCGCGCGCGAAGCAAGCAAGCGCCGCTGACAAGATCTGGCGGCGCCTTGCCGCGACGTGCTCATCGGTCACTTTCGGCATATCACCACGGATTCTACCTTGACAGCGAACGCTCGTTTCACTATAAAGAACGAATATTCGTTTTAGGAGACAGCATGTCATTTCAGCCGCTCGTCGACCAGTTGGATGCGCGCGTTGCCGGCGCGCCTGGCGATCGCGCCATCGCGAAGCGCGACCTCGTGCCCGGCACGCTGATCGCTGTGACGATGGGCGTCGGGTTCTGGCTTGCCAGCCATGGGGCCAGCCTGAAAGTCACTTTCATCCCAGGGGTCGTCGCCACCTGGTTGCTGTTTGTGTGGTGCTATCGAAGTCGGCTGCCGCTGCCCACGGTAAACAGATTCCTGCCGGCCTTCTGCTGCGTCCTGGCTGTGCAATTCGTGCACTTCACCGAGGAATTCGTCACCGGCTTTCGAACCCACTTCGCCGAGCTCTACGGTGGGGCGCCCTACTCGAATGACGCCTTCGTCTCGGTCAACATGAGCGCCTACGCCGTCATGATCGTCGCCTGCGTGATCGCGTTGACCACTCGGCTGCGCTTCGCAATCGTTCCCGCCATTTTTTTCATCTTCTACGGCGCGATCGGCAACGCCATCGCGCACACGTGGTGGAGCATCATGCTCGGCGCCTACTTCCCCGGACTGATCACCGCTCAGCTGTACTGGATCGCGGGACCATACCTGCTGTACAAGCTGGTCGGAGACCGCCGGGTGACCGCTATGGCTGTTCTCGGGTTCGCTGTGGCACTCATCCCGCTTCTGGCGTTGGCGGCCGACACCGCGGCCGTCTGACCGCGGCGCGTTGACGCCCATGCGCGCTGGCGTATGCGCCCCGTGTTGTGGCCACCGGGTCAGCAGTTTGCAAGATCGTCAGACAATCCAGGGTGCACACCCGATATCAGTCCGGCGCTACCGGCGACTTGCTGCAACAGGCTGCGCAGGGTGTCGCGTTCGCGTGCCGAAAGGTCAGCGGTGACCGCATCTTCGAGCGCGCGGGCGGACCCATCCAGCTTGAGCAGAAGTCGGTGGCCCCGCTCGGTCAGGGTGATCGCGAACGCCCGGCGGTCAGCGGGATGCGGCCTGCGTTGCACCAGGCCGTCGGCTTCCAGCGCGTCAATAATGTTGACCATCACATTGCGGTGGATGCTCAGCTGCGCCGCCAACTCGCGTTGCGACTGGCCATTGCGCGCAGCCAGCGCAGCCAGCACCGCATAGGTGCGCGGTTGCACGCCGCTGTCTGCGATCAGGCGCTGAAACTCGGCCGCCGCGTAGGAGCCCAACTGCGACAACAGAAATGGGATGCGTTCATCGAGGCTGGCGATGCCTTTTGCGACCCTCGTCATAGACCGGAGTCTAGCAACGCACATGATCATCATCTATAGTGATAATCACTACCAGTGCATAGTAGAGGAGAGGTCATGAAGCTGGTCATCTTTGGAGCCAATGGCCAAACCGGCCGGCTGGCGACTGCGATCGCCCTCGGTGCCGGCCATGATGTGGTCGCGGTGACCCGAAGGCCAGGTGAGTTCCCGCTGGCAGGGCCGAGGCTGACCGTCGCCGGGGCTGATGCGCGGGATGCCGCGGCGGTCCGGCCACTCGTCGAGGGTGTCGATACGGTGGTGTCAACGCTGGGTGTCACGTTCACTCGGGGCGCAGTAGACACGTACTCGCTCGGAACCGGAAACATCGTGACCGCCATGCACAGCGCGCGCACCCGGCGCCTTGTGGTGGTCAGCTCGACAGCTGCATTTCCTGTGCGTCGGTCGCGAGTTCCGTTGTCGCTCCGGCTGATCGAGCCGGTCCTGACTCGCACGATCGGCAAGACTGTTTATGACGACATCCGGCGCATGGAGAAGATCGTGCGTGCCAGCGGCCTCGATTGGACGGTTGTTCGCCCATCAGGGCTGTTCGATCTTCCCGAGCGCACCCGGTACCTATGCGGAGAGGTTGATCCCGTCGGTGCGTTCACTGCGCGCGTCGATTTGGCCGACTATCTGGTGGCCGTGGCCGTGGCCGCTGACGCGGCGGCGGTCCGTCGCACCGTGATCGTGTCGACCACTGAAAACACTCCAAGCCTGTGGCAAGTGATTAGGCGGGAAGCGAGATCGGGCAGTGACTCGGGCACGCAATCGGTGCACACATCCTGAGAGTGCTCCCTGTCGAAACCGCCGCTGCCCGAACGCGGATACATCGACAACGCGCGATTCGCCGAGACCTCGTCTGACGACCCGCGACTGGAGAGGCATCAATGACCCTCACACCGCACCCGACACGCAGGTCTGACGCATCTGCGTGATCGCGGCATATCCGTGGCAGCCGATGATGCCGGTGCCGGATATGCCAGCTTCACCCAACTGCTGCGGCTACGCCCCGACATCAACAAGATCGATGGCGAGTTGATCGCCGGCATCGACGACGATCCCGTCAAACGTGCGCTGGCAACCGCGCTGAACTCGCTGGCATCCGAGCTGCACGCGAAATTAGTGGCCGAAGCTGTGGAGACCCCCAACCAACTCCGGCTGCCGGCACGCCCGCATTCACAGCCCCCACGTGTTCCCTTCGGACCGGCAACCTAACGACTAGACGAGGACGCTGCCGCCGTCGACCTTGACGACCGCTCCTGTGGAGTATGTCTGCTCGATGCAGTACAGGTAGGCCCGTGCCACCTCGTCGGCCTCGGCGATCCTGGTCAGCGGGATCCGTTCTGCTGCGGCAGCGAACATCGCGTCGCGATCCTCCCTGCCCATGTTGTCCCACAGCGGCGAGCGCACTACACCTGGGGCGACGGCATTCACCCGCACCGGCGCCAGCTCGACCGCCAGAGCGGCGGTCAGCGCATTCATCGCGCCGCACAGACTTACCGGCAACGCGCCGAATTCCGGCTGCTCGGCGGCCGATCCGCTGGTCAGCGTGATCGAACCACCCGCGGGCAGGCGCGGCCCGAGCACCCGGGCCGCGCTGCACGCCCCGATGAAGCGGGTTTGGTAGAAGCCGGCGATAACGTCGGGTGTCAGCCCGGCCAGCGGCACCATCTCCAGCGGCTCGCCCGCGGTGTAGACAAGGTGGTTGACCGGGCCGACCCGTTCGGCCAGTCGCTCGATGGACGCGGGGTCGGCGAGGTCAACGGTGGCGCCGACCGCGCCGGCGGGCAGCGAGCCCAGCGCGCGCTCAACACTCGGCGTCCGGCGCGAGGCGACGATGGGGGTGGCGCCATGCTCGGCGGCTGCCGCAGCCACGGCCAGGCCGATGCCCGATGTCCCCCCGATGATCAGGACGCGTTGGTTATGCAGACTCATGTATTCAGGGTCAAGGAGGGGGCTCCTACTCGTCCAACACCCTTCTCGTCCGGGGGCGATACCCTCTGGGTATGGCTCCAGTGGATCTGGATATGCGCAAGCTGCGTTACTTCGTCGCGGTGGCGGAGGAACTCAACTTTGGCCGGGCCGCGGCACGCCTGCACATCGCCCAACCGGTGCTGTCCCGTCAAATTCGCGCGCTCGAGCACGAGCTGGGAATCAAGCTGCTCAATCGGGGCACCCGCGGGACGACGCTGACCGCTGCCGGTTTGCGGCTACTCGACGACGGCCGTTTCTTGCTCACGGAAGTGCAGGCGCTGCAGCAGCGGCTAGCGCAGGCCGAAGCCCCCGCCGTAGTGGTCACGGTCGGGGTACTACCCGGGCTGTTGGCGACCGCTGCCGCCCGGGCGTTCGAGGCGGGCGACCCGGCTCGCCGCACGGTGATCGTGCCGGTGACCTGGAACGAGCAGGCCGAAGTGATCCGCCGCGGCGACGTGCAGGTCGTCTACGCTCGCTCGCCATTCGACCTGTCCGGCCTGGCGACAGCGCCGCTCCTTGAGGAGCCGCGCGACGTAGTGCTGCCCGCCGGTGATCCTTTGGCCGAGCGGCCGTCGGTATCGCTAACCGATTTGGCGCCGCGACGGTTGCTGCAGAACCCCGCATCGGTGCCCGAGTGGTACGCCATCGCCAGCCCGGAGTTGCGCCGCGCGGCAGTGCAGTCGTCGGTCAGCGGGGTCGAGCAGAAGCTTGAATTAGTCGCTGCCGGCGCAGGTTTCGCAGTTCTGCCTCGGTCGACGGCCGTGTCGTACCGGCGGCCAGACTTGCGGGTAGTGCCGGCCGACGGCCTCGCTCCCAGCCGGGTGGTGCTGGCTTGGGACGCCACGATCACTGATGCGGCGCGCGACGACTTCATTACAGCCGCGCTGGCCTGTGCCGGACAGACGATCGATCCGACCTCGCGAACGTAAGATATCGATAGTTATGCTACAAGGGTTCACTTCATGAGATATCCGGCAGGTCAGAAGGCTAAGGCGCGCGCCGCGTTACTCCGTGCGGGCACGCGCTCGATGAAGGTCGCGGGTTTCAACGGGATCGGGGTGGACGGGCTGGCCGCGGCGGCGGACGTGACCTCGGGGGCCTTCTATTCAAACTTCGCCAACAAGGAAGCGATGCTTGAGGCGATTGTCGAGGCCGCCGTCGGTGAACCTTTCGTTTCCGACACGAAATCGGGCACGAGGGCCGAACGCAGGGCGAAGCTGAAAGCGTTTGTCGCGGAATACCTCAGCGCCTACCACGTGGAAAATCCGGACGACGGATGCGTGATGCCGACCCTCAGCGCCGATGTGGCGCGGGCGGGAGTGTCCACTCGGGACGCGTACGAACACAAGATCAACGCGCTGGCGGGGCGGATGGCGGAGCTATTTGACGGCGCGGACCCGGAACGCCGGGCGTGGAGCCTGGTCGCGCTGATGGTGGGAGCGGTGTCGATCTCGCGCGCCATGTCTGATCCCGCCAGGCAGGCCGAGGTGCTCGACGCCGCGAATAAGACCGCGGACAGGCTCATTTCACCCGGCAAACGACGCATATGACCGGCGGCGGCACGCGGGCTTAGCGACCTTGGGTCGTTTGACGCGTGCTCTCCTAGCCGAGGTGCGTCGCGAACCAGTCCCGGGCCGCCCCGGCCGCCAGCGCGAACCCGTCGCCCGTGTACGCCGCGAAGTGGCCGCCGGGCACGAAAACGATCTTCTTTGGTTCGGCCGCGGTCTGGTACGCGGCCGCCGCCAGGCTCCCACCGGTCAAGTTGTCCTCGCGACCGACGATCATGAGCAACGGCGTTGGTGTGATGTCGGGTAGGTAGCGCGCCGGTTCGTACCCGTAGAAGTTGTCCACGCTTCGCAACGAGACCTCGTTGGGCCATTGCGGATCCAGCGCCGCGCGCGCCTCGGTGAAGAACGCGTAGGCGTCCGAAGTGGGCAGGCCCACCAGCGTGGTCGGCTCCGCCCCGACGACTGGCACCATTTCCGGTGGGGCGCCGCGAGCGCGGGCTCGCCGGTCCGCGGTGAACCGCTGGGGGCCGACCACCTGATTGTTCACCCGGGCAAGGTTGGCATAGGTCGACCGGCCGCTGATGAACGGCGCCTGGCCGCAAACGGCCTGCACTCGCCGGTCGATCGCGGCGACAACGAACGCGTGCGCCGCCGAGAAGCTCGTTCCCCAGACGCCGATACGATCGGGGTCGACCCCGGATCGGTTCTGCGCGTAAGTGATTGCATGCTGGTAGTCGCGGATCTGCTCCCATGGGTCGACTTCGTGGCGTGGCTTGCCGGGCGCTGTCCCCGACTCGCCCCAGCCCCGATGGTCGAAGACCAGCACGCAAAGTCCCGCCGCCGCGAACACCTCGGCAAACTTGTCGAGGTGCATCTTCTTCGTTGACGTCCATCCGTGCGCCATGACCACACAGGAACTCGCCCTCCCCGCTCGGCGCTCTCGCCGCCCGTGGTACCACCACGCGTGGAGAATTGCTCCCTCGGCATCGATCGTGACGTCCTCGCGCAGCACTGCTCATCACCCCTCGAAATGGTTTGCAGCACTGACGTTTCCACAATGC
>NZ_LZKV01000189.1:0-11184 GCF_001672995.1 Mycobacterium sp. 1482292.6
CACCCTACCTGCTGGTCCCGCCGACCCCGCAACACCAGGCCACCATCGACGCGCTGAAGAAGCTGGATTTCGCCGACAGCACCGCCACCGGCGAGGCCATCTTCACCGCGCTGCACGCGATCAGCGCCACCGCGGTCGCCGGTGGCGACAAACCGCCGCCGCCCATCACCGAGCCGACCGTCGCGATCGCCTGTAGCGCGGTGAAAATGCCTTCCCCGGTAGCGGTTTTCGGGGCCGGCGCCAAGCTGTCGATGCCCGCCTTCACCGCGCCGCGGTTGGTCGTCGGCGGGACCAGCAGGTAGGGCGTGCCGGCGAACCCGACCAGGCCGAGGTTGATGCCGGGGGTGAGCTGGCCGGCGAACTGGGAGGCGGCCTGTTCGGCGGCCTTGAGCCGGTTGGGTTCGACGTCGGTCGCCCGCATGGACTGCGACATGTCGATCGCCAGCATGATGACGGCGCGATTGCGCGGGATGCGCATGTCGTGGGTGGGGGTGGCCAGCGCGATGGTCAACAGCGCCAGGCTCAGCAGCGACACGGCGATCGGCAGGTGCCGCCACGGCGACTGCGGCACCGGGGTGTCGGTGTAGCGGTGCAGCCGTTGGCGGCGCCGGGCCGCGACGTAAACGTAAACGGCCAGCAGGGCCAGCGGCACCAAGCCGAACAACAACAGGCCCGGACGCTGGAACCCGTAGAGGGGCAGCGGGCCGATACCGGGAAGCGACACGTCACCCAACCTTCCCGTCCAGCCCGCAACCGTCAAACGATGGGACTACTCGCGGCGCAGCCGTCCATCGACGAACTGCTCCAGTTTCTCCCACTCGCGGACCGCCGCGGCGTACGGCGGTGACGGCTTGGTGACCGAGTCGGGCTCGAGCACGGCTGCCACCAACTTGCCCAGCGGCCGGCTGGTCTCGAGCGCCTTGTCGACGGCGGAATCCTCGGAGTAGTCGCCGATGTCGCGCAGCACCTCGACGGCCAGCTCCAACTGCTCGCGATCCACCGCGTCCGGCCCGTCGGCCAGGTCATCGGCCAGCCCGCTGAGCACGTAGATGTTGTCCTCGGTGATCTCCACCTCCAGCGAGCCGTCGGTCGCGGCGGTGCGGATGTCGTCGTAGGTGCTCAGGTCGGCCAGGTCGTGGTCGTGCTCGTCGGCCAGGTAGCGGGCCAGCGCACGCTCGGAGGTGAAGACGCTGATGCGCCCGTTGCGGCCCAGGAAGATCGGCTGGTCGTCCAGGTAGCAGCGCAGCGTGTAGAAGGTGCCAGAACTCGTCATGATCCGGATCGGGTCGATCCCCACCTGCAGCCAGAAATCCTTGTCGCTGCCCAGCACCACGGTGTCGCCGGTCGCCCGCTCCTCGGTGTCCTCGGCCTCGTCCTCGTCGTCGTCCTCGGCCTCGTCGTCGGGATCCGCGGCTTCCTCGACGGCCTCATCGGCGGCGTCGGCGGCGTCGGTGTCCTCGTCGGCCTCGACCTCTTCGCGCTCTTCGGCGAGCTCGTCGGTGGCCTTCTCCGACAGCTTCTCGTCCACCTCGGGGGTGCTGACGATGCCGTCGATCGCGGCGAGCACGTCGTCCCAGCTGCGGCCGATGACCTCGGCGATCGTGTTCCAGCGTTTGGTGCCGGCCTTGCCGGTGAAGTGCTCGATGCCGCCGGAGACGGTGCCCAGGATGGGGTTGCCGTTGAAGAACTTCGACACCGCGGGCAGCTCGCACACCGAGCCGATGGACGACACGATGGCCAGCGTGCCGGCCAGCGCGGCCACCGACTCGTCGGTGGGCTTCTCCGCCACCAGCTCCTCGACGGCGATCAGGTCGAACTGCTTGTCCTCGGCGGGTTCGAAGGTGTGCGCGTGCGCCGAACGCAGCTCGTTCCACGACGGGTGGTCGGCCAGGTCGTTGTCGTCGTTCGAACGCACGAAGGCAACCAGGTCCGCGACGGAGGTGAACGCGAACAGGTCCTCGTCCTTGCCCAGGAACGCCTCCCACTCGTCGCCGGAGTCACGCCACCGGGGCGCCCACACGGTGTAGCGGTCACCATCGGACAGGCTCAGGCGGATGGGGACGAGGTCAGCAGCCATGCGGCACACAATAGCGACCTGATCTCTAGCCCCAGATATCGGTGATGGGCGCCGCGCTGGCGGCGTACCCCGTCTTGGGCAGTCCGTACATCTGCTCCACCGTGGACAGCACGTTGTAGTGGTTGATCTGTTCGCTGTAGCTGCCGGGCCGCACGTGCGCGCCGTAGAACACTGTCGGGATCTGGTTGCGGCTGCCGTTATCGTCCTCGTCGAACGTGACGATCAGCAGGCTGTTGTTGGCTGCCGCCCAGTTCGCATACCCGGACAGGTTGCGGTTCAGCCACGAGTCGGCCTGCGCGATCGAGCCGTCGTGCATGTTGTCGTCGTTGTTGGGGATGACGAACGAGACGGTGGGCAGGCTGGCGTAGTTGCCCATCGGGAACGCGGAGAACGGCAGCGAGTTCGCCGCGGGCACGTTGGTGAAGTTGGCCCAGGGCACGTGCTTGCGCGCGTACTTGCCCGCGCTGCACACCGGCGAGCCGGCCGCGGGCAGGCCTTCGGCGAAGCCGACGAATGTGTAACCCGCCGCGAGCAATTCGGATCCCAAGTTGGGTGCGGCGCCGCCGTTGACCGGGCACTGGTCCTTGTTCACCCCGAAGGTGTTGCCGGCGAACAGCGCCAGATAATTCGGTTCGCTGGGGTGGGTTTCGGCGTACGACTGGGTCATGTTGGCGCCGGCCGCGGCCAGCGAGGTGATGAAGGGCGCCGACTTGTTGCCGATGATGCCGTTCTCGGAGCGGTTCTCCTCGACGACGATCACGATGTGTGCGGGTTGCGGAATGGCCGCTGCCGCAAGGCCTATGCGTGCGGTCAACGGGCTGGCCGCCAGGGCCAGCAACGCCACCGCGGCCAATGGCCGCAGGCCCCGGCACGCCCGGCCGATCAGCCTTCTCGGACTTCGAAATTCGCCCAACACGCCCGGAGTATATGAACGGGCGCAGGCGTTTTCCTGCGACGTCCGCAGCGTGTCAGGAGGGCTTTGCCCGATCGTTATATACCCTCAACCCCATGGAAGTCTCCGTCATCGACCACCCGTTGGCCGCCGCCCGGCTGACGGTGCTGCGCGACGAACGCACCGATGCAGCCGGTTTCCGCGCCGCGCTGGGTGAGCTGACGCTGATGCTGGTCTACGAGGCCAGCCGGGACGCGCCGCGAAAGTCGGTGCGGATCCGGACCCCGGTGGCGTCGACCGTCGGGACGCGCTTGGTCAAGCCGCCGCTGCTGGTGCCGGTGCTGCGGGCCGGGCTGGGCATGGTCGACGCCGCGCACGCGGCGATTCCGGAGGCCGAGGTGGGATTCGTCGGGGTCGCCCGCAACGAGCAAACCCACCTGCCGGTGCCCTATCTCGAGGCGCTGCCCGACAAGCTCGCGACCAGGCCGGTGATCGTCCTCGATCCGATGCTGGCCACCGGCGGGTCGATGGCGCATACTATCGGCCTGTTGCAGCGCCGCGGCGCAACGGATCTCACCGTGCTCTGTGTGGTGGCCGCCCCGGAAGGCCTTGCGGCGGTGGAGGAAGCGGCGCCCGATGCCCGGGTGTTCACCGCCGCGGTCGACAAGGGGCTGAACAAGTCGGCCTATATCGTGCCTGGCCTCGGCGACGCCGGTGACCGCCAGTTCGGGCCCAACCTGTTCACCAGCTCTGCACCGCAGCGACCAGCCGCTCGCGCAGGGCGCGGGCGCGCCGCCGCGAAGCGCTCAGGTCGTCGTCGACCGCGCAGCGAATCTCCAAGTAGCACTTGAGTTTCGGCTCCGTCCCTGACGGGCGCACCACCAGCCTGATCGACGTGCCGTCGTCGCCGGCGGTAAAGATCAGCGCGTCGGTGATGTCGGTGAGCTGCGCGGGGTACCCGGCCAGCGTCGCCGGTGGGGCGGCCCGCCAGCGCCGCATCAGTTCGGCCGCCTCGGCGGCGTCGGCGACGCGGCGCGACACCGCGGCGACGTCGTGCACGCCGTACCGGCGGGCCAGCTCGTCGAGTAGGTTGCCGACGTTCCGGCCACGTTGCCCGGCCGCGGCCACCAGGTCGCACACCAGCACCGCCGCGCTGATGCCGTCCTTGTCGCGCACGGATGCGGGATCGACGCAGTGCCCGATCGCTTCCTCGTAGGCGTATACCAGCGTGCCGCCGGGCACTTCGGCGTCGGCGCGGGCCAGCCACTTGAAACCGGTGCGGGTTTCGACGTGGACCGCGCCGTGGTGCGCCGCGATCGCCGACAGCATCCGCGACGACACCAGCGTGCTGGCCACCACCGGTGTCGGCGTGTTGGTCGTGGACAGGATGTAATCGCCGAGCAGCCAACCGGTTTCGTCGCCGGACAGCATCCGCCACCCCTGTGTGTCGGGGATGCCGACGGCGCATCGGTCGGCGTCGGGGTCCAGCGCGATCGCCACGTCGGCGTCGACGTCGGCGGCCAGCGCCAGCAGCGCGTCGGTGGCGCCGGGCTCCTCGGGGTTGGGGAACGCGACCGTCGGGAAATCCGGGTCGGGGGCGAATTGCGCTCCGACGGAATGCACTTCGGTGAACCCCGCGCGCCCCAACGCCTCGACGGCGACCGCGCCGCCCACCCCGTGCAGGGGGGTCAGCGCCACCCGCACCGAACCGCTGCCGCGCCGCAACCCGGCCGCCCGCTCGAGGTAGCGCCGCACCAGATCCGTCCGCGCGGATTCGACCGGGACCCGGCCGATCTGATCGGCCGGCGGGGCGGCGGCCATGGCGGCCTCGATCTCGCGGTCGGTGGGGGAGACGATCTGGATGCCGCCGTCGAGGTAGACCTTGTAGCCGTTGTCGCCCGGCGGATTGTGCGATGCGGTGATCTGGACCCCGGCCGCCGCACCGGTGTGACGCACCGCGAACGCCACCACCGGAGTGGGCATCGGGCCGGGCAGGAGGTATACCGAAAAGCCTTGAGCCGCAAGCACTTCTGCGGTGACGGTGGCGAACACCGCCGACCCGTGCCGGGCGTCGCGTCCCACGATCACCGACGAGCCGCGCAGGCCGCGCCCGATCAGTACCTGCGCAAGAGCCCAGCTGGCCCGGGACACCACGGCGACGTTCATGGCGTCGGGTCCGCCGCGCACCGGGCCGCGCAGGCCGGCAGTGCCGAACGTCAGCGGGTGGGCGAACCGCGCGGCGAGTTCGTCCGGGCCGCAGGCGGCGAGTTCGGCGGCCGTGCGCGGGTCGGGATCGTGGGCGATCCACTCCTCGGGCGTCATCGCCCTAGAACCGGGGCAGCTGGGCGAGGATCAGGGCCAGCAGCGCCCCCATTCGGGTTGCCGCCGCGGCTCCGGCGGCCAGCACCTCGGCGTGGCTGAGCGGTTCGCCACTGAGCCCGGCGGCCAGGTTGGTCACCAGCGACACCCCGAGCACCTCGGCGCCGGCCGCCCGGGCGGCGATCGTCTCGTGCACCGTGGACATGCCGACCAGGTCGGCCCCGAGCGTCCGCAGCATCCGGATCTCGGCGGGCGTCTCGTAGTGCGGCCCTGGCAGCCCGGCGTAGACGCCTTCGGTCAGCGTGGGGTCGGCCTGGCGGGCGAGTTCGCGCAGCCGCGGCGAGTAGGCGTCGGTGAGGTCCACGAACTGCGGGCCGACCAGCGGCGAACGGGCGGTCAGGTTCAGATGGTCGCTGATCAGCACGGGTTCGCCGACGGTCATGTCCTGGCGCAGCCCGCCCGCCGCGTTGGTGAGCACGACGGCGCGCACCCCGGCCGCGCAAGCCGCCCGCACCGAGTGCACGACGTGACACAGGTCGTGGCCCTCGTAGGCGTGGATCCGCCCGACCAGCACCAGCACCCGGTGGACACCGATGCGCATCGACAACAGCTCGCCGGTGTGCCCGACCGCGGTGGGCGGCCGGAAACCGGGCACCTCGGCCTGGGGCAGCACGGCGGTGGGCGTACCCAGCGCCGCGACGGCCGGTGGCCAGCCCGATCCGAGCACGATGGCGACGTCGTGCTCGGCGATTCCGGTGCGTTCGGCGATGACCTCGGCCGCCCGGGCCGCGAGCTCGCCTGGGTCGGACGGGGTTTGGGTCACAGCGGGAGCCTAGCCCGGCGACGGCGAGCGCCGATGGCGGCGCGAGTGAGGAGCCGGGCGATCGAGCCTAGCCCGGCGACGGCGAGCGCCGATGGCGGCGCGAGTGAGGAGCCGGGCGATCGAGCCTAGCCCGGCGACGGCGAGCGCCGATGGCGGTGCGAGTGAGGAGCCGGGCGATCGGCCCAGCGGTGGGGAGCTGTCGCCGGTATATGCCAGGATTTGCCGTATGAATCTTCGTAAGTGGCCGGTGGTTGGCCCGGTCATGGGAGCGGCCGTCGCTGTTGTGCTATCGGTGGTTTCGATCACACTCGGCCCGGCGCCGTCGGCCAGGGCGGACTGCCCGAACGTGCAACTCATCTTCATCCGGGGTACCGCCGAGCCGCCCGGCCTGGGGGCCGTCGGCGACGCGCTGTTCGCCGCGCTGCAACCCGCGCTGGGGTCGCGCAGCGTCGATTCCTACGCGGTGAACTACCCGGCCAGCTACAACTTCCTGACCACCGCCGACGGCGCCAACGACGCGCGCGACCACATCGCCCAGATGGTCGACCAGTGCCCGTCGACGCGGCTGGTGCTCGGCGGCTTCTCGCAGGGCGCCGCCGCGGTGTCGATGCTCGCGGGCGTGCCGCCGGTCGGCGAGCGGATCGGCAACTTCGGATCGGCGCCGGCGCTGGATCCCGCGCTCGCCGGCAAGATCCGGGCCGTCGCGGTGTTCGGCAACCCCGGCAACCGCTTCAACACGCCGCTGTCGTCGACGGGTGCCTTCGCCGGCCGCGCCATCGACCTGTGCAGCGACGGCGACCCGGTCTGCGTCGTCGGCGGTCGCGACCGGGATGCCCACCACGTCTACGAGGACCCGCCGTATCCCGGTCAGGCGGCCGGATTCATCGCCGGGCTGGTGTAGCTTTGCGGCCCTCCGGGCCGCCGACCGGTGAGTGACATACTGCGAGAGTGCCCACAACCCCGTTAGACAGTGTTGAGGCTGTGGTGCGGCGACGTGGTGCCGACCTGGTCGAGTTGTCCCATGCCATCCACGCCGAGCCCGAGCTGGCCTTCGCCGAGCATCGCAGCTGCGCCAAGGCGCAGGCGCTGGTCGCCGAGCGCGGCTTCGAGATCACCGCGGCCGCCGGCGGGCTGGACACCGCCTTTCGCGCCGACTTCGGCAGCGGGCCGCTGACCATCGGCGTCTGCGCCGAATACGACGCGCTGCCCGAAATCGGTCACGCCTGCGGCCACAACATCATCGCGGCGTCGGCGGTGGGCACGGCGCTGGCGCTGGCCGACGTGGCCGACGAGCTCGGGCTGCGGGTGTCGCTGCTGGGGACGCCGGCCGAGGAGGCCGGCGGCGGCAAGGCGCTGCTGCTCGACGCCGGGGTGTTCGACGACATCGCCGCGGCGGTCATGCTGCATCCGGGGCCGGTCGACATCGCGGCGGCCCGCTCGCTGGCCCTGTCCGAGGCGACGGTGAACTACCGCGGCAAGGAATCGCACGCCGCCGTGGCGCCGCAGCTGGGCGTCAACGCCGTCGACGCGGTGACCGTCGCGCAGGTGGCCATCGGCCTGCTGCGCCAGCAATTGGCGCCGGGCCAGCTGGTGCACGGCATCGTCACCAACGGCGGGCAGGCCGTCAACGTGATCCCCGGCCGCGCGGCGGTTCAGTACGCGATGCGCGCGGTGGAATCCGATTCGCTGCGTGAGCTGGAGGGCCGGGTGTACGCCTGCTTCGCCGCGGGCGCACTGGCCACCGGCTGTGAATACGAGATCGACAATCCCGCACCCGCCTACGACGAGCTGCGGCCCGACGAGTGGCTGGCCGACGTCTTCCGCGAGGAGATGTGTCGGCTGGGCCGCGAGCCGGTCGCCCGCGAGCACGAGTCCGCGCTGCCCATGGGCAGCACCGACATGGGCAACGTGACGCAGGTGCTGCCGGGGATCCACCCGATCGTCGGGGTCGACGCAGGCGGCGCGATGGTGCACCAGCGCGCCTTCGCCGACGCCGCCGCCGGCCCCAGCGCCGACCGCGCGGTCGTCGAGGGCGCGATCATGTTGGCGCGCACGGTTGTTCAGCTGGCCCAGACGCCCGCCCAGCGCGACCGGGTGATGGACGCGCGGGAGCGCCGGCGGTCCGGGGCGCGATCATGAGCCTGGTCGACGCCGCCGATTCGTGGCTGGCCGCCCACCACCAAGACCTGGTCGACTGGCGCCGGCACATTCACCGCTATCCCGAGCTGGGCCGCCAGGAGTACGCCACCACCCAGTTCGTCGCCGAGCGGCTGGCCGAGGCCGGCCTCAACCCCAAGGTGCTGCCCGGCGGGACGGGGCTGGTGTGCGACCTCGGGCCCGAACACGAGCCCCGGATCGCGTTGCGGGCCGACATGGACGCCCTGCCGATGGCCGAGCGCACCGACGCCCCCTACGCCTCCACCATGCCCAACGTGGCGCACGCCTGCGGTCACGACGCGCACACCGCGATCCTGCTGGGCACCGCCCTGGTGCTGGCGTCGGTGCCCGAGCTGCCGGTCGGGGTGCGGCTGATCTTCCAGGCCGCCGAGGAGCTGATGCCCGGCGGGGCGATCGACGCCATCGCGGCCGGCGCCATCACCGGGGTGTCGCGGATCTTCGCCCTGCACTGCGACCCGCGGCTGGAGGTTGGCAAGGTCGCGGTCCGGCACGGCCCCATCACCTCGGCGGCCGACCAGATCGAGATCACGCTGTATTCGCCCGGCGGGCACACGTCGCGCCCGCACCTGACGGCCGACCTGGTCTACGGGCTCGGCACGCTGATCACCGGGCTGCCCGGGGTGTTGTCGCGGCGCATCGACCCGCGCAACGGCACCGTGCTGGTGTGGGGCGCGGTCAACGCCGGGGTGGCCGCCAACGCCATCCCGCAGAGCGGCGTGCTGGCGGGCACCGTGCGCACCGCCAGCCGGCAGACCTGGGTGGGCCTGGAGGAGATCATCCGCGAGACGGTGTCCGGGCTGCTGGCGCCGCTGGCTATCGAACACACGCTGCAATACCGGCGCGGCGTGCCGCCGGTGGTCAACGAGGACCTCTCGACGCGCATCCTCACCCACGCGATCGAGGCCGTCGGCCCCGACGCGCTGGCCGACACCCGTCAGTCCGGGGGTGGCGAGGACTTCTCCTGGTACCTCGAGGAGATCCCCGGTGCGATGGCGCGCCTCGGCGTGTGGCCGGGGGTGGGGCCGCAGCTCGACCTGCACCAGCCGACGTTCAACCTCGACGAGCGGGCCCTGCCGATCGGGGTGCGCGTGATGACCAACATCGTCGAGCAGTCGGCCGCGTTCGAGCGGTCCTAGGCGCCTACGACGGCCGCGCACCCGTGGCGCGCACGACATGGTCGGCGATGTGGGCGTACGTCCGCCGCGTGACGTCGCCGGCGCCGCTCATGATGTTGTAGCCGTGGTCGACGCCGGCCACCTCGTGGTACTCCGCCAACGCCCCGACGGCCCGGAGTTTCTCCGCGTACCTGCGGGCCTCGTCGCGCAGCCGGTCGTGCTCGGCGGTCACCACCAGCGCGGGCGCTATGCCGGCGAGGTCGTCGGCGTTGCCGTCCCAGGCGGGCGACGCCAGGCGGTCGCGCCGGTGCGCCGGATCGGGAATGTAGGCGGTGTCGAAGACCTCGCTCATCCACGGCTTCATGATCGCCCGGTTGCCGATCGCCGAGGGCTTGTCGCGGCTGGGCGTGACCAGGTCCAGCGGCGGGTAGTGCAGCACCTGCAGCGCGATGTCGGGGCCACCGTTTTCCAGCGCGAGGCGGGCCGCCGCCGCGGACAGGTTGCCGCCCGCGCTTTGGCCGCCGACGCACAGCCGGGTGCCGTCCCAGTCGCGCTCGGCGCCGGCCGCCCAGCACACGACGTCATAGATCTGATGCACCGCGGCGGGGAAGCGGCGCCGCGGCGCCAGCGCGTAGTCGGGGTTGATCACCAGCACGCCCGCGTTGGCGGCCAGGTAGCGGCACCACGGATCGTCCTGCTCGGGGTGTCCGACCACGAAGCCGCCGCCGTGCACGTTGACATAGACGGGCGGGTTCGTCGCCGCGGGCGGGTAATAGACGGTCGCGGACACGGTGCCCTCGCGGGTGGGAATCGCGACCTCACCGGTGCGGGCGGCGAACTCCGGGAAGCGCACGGCGGGCTTGGGAGCCGGGTTGATGGCGGCCGCGAACGCGCGCGCCACCGCGTCGGCGATCAGCGGTACGGACAGGATTGACAGCCGAATGTCCTTCGCGTTCGGGGCGCCTCGATCAGGCGCTGGTGCCGGGACCGATGTTTCGGGCCGGGCGGGTGCGCAGCCAGTGTACGTAATCGCTTGGCGCTCCGGCGATTTCGGCGGCGTCGGCCATCACCCCCAGGTACCGGGCCGACGGCATGCCGCCTTCCCAGGCGTCCAGCACGTACAGCCACGCCAACACCGGGTCGGTGTCGGTGTCCGACGAGATCCGCTCCACCCGGCACCGGATCTTCTTGTGCACGCCGAACTCCGAGCCCTCCCAGCGGTCCAGGTTGTTCTCGTCCGCCGGAGTCATGTCGTAGAGGACGACGAACACCTTTGACCCCGGGTCCTCGACGACGCTGGCCAGCGCGCCCTCCCAGCCGATGTCCTCGCCACCGAAGGTCAATCTCCACCCGTGCAGCCAGCCGGTTCCGGCCATCGGCGAATGGGGCGCGCGTTTCTGCATCTGCTCGGGATCCATGTTGGACCCGTACGCGGCGTAGAGCGGCACGGGGAAAGCTTAGACGTCCGACGCTGGCCGGTCTTCCCCCGAGCATTCGCGGGGTCCCCGCCGCTTCGTTAGGTTGGGGGCTGTGGTGACCCGCATCGTGATCCTCGGTGGCGGCCCGGCCGGCTACGAGGCCGCGCTGGTGGCCGCCACCTCACACCCCGACACGACCCGCGTCACGGTGATCGACTCCGACGGCATCGGCGGCGCGGCGGTGCTCGACGACTGCGTGCCGTCCAAGACGTTCATCGCCTCCACCTGGCTGCGCACCGAGTTGCGCCGGGCGCCGCGGCTGGGATTCGAGATCGACATCGACGACGCCAAGATCTCGCTGC
>NZ_LZKV01000190.1:0-21117 GCF_001672995.1 Mycobacterium sp. 1482292.6
GTAGATGGAGTCGTTCGCGATGCGGATGGCTTCGTCTTCGGAGCGATAGGTCATCACCGCCAGCACAGGCCCGAACACCTCCTCCTGGCATAGGCGCATGTCGCTGCGGCAGTCGACAAATGCCGTCGGTTCGTAGTAGAAGCCGCGTTCGAGATGTTCGGGCCTGTGCTGGCGGTGATGACCTATCGCTCCGAAGACGAAGCCATCCGCATCGCGAACGACTCCATCTACGGTCTGGCAGGCCTGGTGATGACTCGCAACGCCGCAAGGGGTTTCAACGTCGCGAGGCAGGTCAGAACCGGCACCATCATGGTGCAGACTGTGGCGCCCGGCGCCGACCTGGGAGCCAATCCGGGGGGAGGGCAGGGCCCCGGCTGGTCTCTACCGGCGCGCGGCATGTTCAACGGCGGGGGGCCGTTCGGCGGCTTCAAACAAAGTGGGCTCGGCCGCGAGCAGGGTCGCTGGGGCTTCGAGGAATACACCGAGCTGAAATCGATCACCATGATGTAGCCGCACCGCACTCTGAAAGGTCGCGTATTGGAATTTCTCAAAGACGTCCGTGTCCTTGAAGTGTCACTGTTCTCCGCGGATGCGCTGGGCGGGCATCTGGCTGACCTCGGCGCAGAGGTGATCAAGGTGGAGCCGCCTGGCGGCGGTGGTTTCCGCGGCGCGGTGGTTTCCGGCGGCGAGTTGCAGGACTCGCATTGGAATCGCGGCAAAAAGAGTGTGGCGATAAACCTGAAAACGCCTGAGGGTCAAGAGGCGTTTCGCCGCCTGGCCGCGACATCGGCGGTGGTGATCGACGGGCTTCGGTACGGAACCGCGCACCGGCTCGGCTTCGGCTACGACGACATCGTCGCCGTCAACCCGTCGGTTGTGTACTGCGTTCTCAACGGAATGGGCAGCTTCGGGCCCTATACCCGGTTAGCCACCCACGGGCTGTCCTTCGACTGTTTCGCGGGGTTGAGTCCGCCGATCATCGATGCGGATGGAACGCCACGACTTTCGGGGGCGGCGACAGGGACGACGGGTGTTCTGGCGGGACCGCTGTACGCAGCGATGGGCGTACTCGCCGCGCTGCACGCCGCCCGGCGCGACGGCAAGCCGCAGTACGTCGAAGTAGCGCAGGTCGATGCGGCGATCAATTGGAACTTTCAACACCTCACAGCGCTGGCGAACGGTCAACCGGCCTACGGTGAGGGAATCCGAGCTTCGCTTCGCTACCAGTACTACGCCACGAGCGACGGCAACTACGTGGTGTTCAACGCCCTGGAGGACAAGTTCTGGCGCAGATTCTGCGAGTCACTCGACAGGATGGATCTCTATGAACCGGGGCGCCGGAAGCCGGGGGAGGATGTCGAGGCAGAGGCCCGGCTGCGCGACGAACTGACGGCAATATTCAAGTCCCGCACACGCAGGGAATGGACCGACTTCTTCATCGCGACTGACATCGCCGGGGCACCAGCGTTTTTGGGAGCAGACCTGTTCGACGACGACCACACGAAGGCCCGCCGACTCGTCTACGAGCAGGCTCAGCCGGACGGGACGTCGCAGCAATTGATTGGGACGTGCATCAAGACCAAACCCGATGAACGATTTGCACCGCCAGCGGCGCCGCGCGTTGGGCAGCATACGGAAGAGTTACTCGGCGCCCTGGCGGGCTACGACGCGGCCGAAATGGAGCGCCTTCGTTCGTCGGGTGCAATCTGAGGTTTCATCTTCGGGTGATGCCTGATGGCGTTTCGGCTGATGGTTGACAGCTATGCGTCGGCGAGCGTGGCGGCGATCCGTTTGACAGCGATGAGCGATAAGTGTCGACGTCGAGGGTCGCTCACCAAATCAGGCCAGTAACGAAGCCGCGGTGTTCGAGGGGTGGTCCGGTCGCGTTGACCGATGACTTGCCCACGGGAGCCTTGAAAAGACAACGCATGTTGGCCTACGCTTGTTGTCACTATGATCGATTTTCCGCAAAGCGCTGCTTCCGCGATGACGATGCGAGCGAACGGCACCGATGACTAACCTGCAGATGATCTCTGATCGTCTCGAAATCGAGGCGTTGCGAAGTGATTTCACCGACGCAGGGGTGGCTCGTGACTATGACCGTTTCGCCTCGTTGTTCACGTCCGACGGTGCGTGGCGAATGCCGCACATCAACGCATTGTTCGTTGGTATGCGCGAGATACGGGCCGCGGTCGAACGCGGGCAGAGCCTGTTTGAGTTCTTCGTCCAAACGGTGCACTCAGGCCCGATCACCCTCGATGGCGATGAGGCCACCGGACGGGCCTACGTTGCAGAGTTCGGCCGGCTTATTGGTGGGGGTTCGCACTCCAACTATGGCGTGTACCACGATCGTTATCGCCGAACACGAGAGGGCTGGCGGTTCACCTCGCGCACATACGAACTGATCTACGTTGACACGACTCCGCTGCAAGGCGCTGCACCACCGCTAGCTTCGGACGGTTGGCTTTCACGGTGAGGATGAGCCACGGCTCCCAGCGCTGCGACCCTAGCCGCTGTATCCGTATGCGGCACCTGAAGGATGAAACATCTGCCATTCCTGGTCGTCATTTGCCTTATCTCTTTCGGCGGCGCCGCGTCGCCGAACGTCCATGTTGAAAGGAACGGTATGTGGCGAAACGCTGCAACTCCCGGCGGCGGATTCGGTCGACGTCTGCGCAGGTCGGTCACGGTGCTGGCCGCGGCGGCGCTGACCGCAGCCGCCTGGCTGGTCGGCCGGGCTGCCGGAGTGGACTACATCGCTGAAACACCGCTGGGCACTAGACAAGTGACGTTGGTACAGACAATTGCGGCAACGATCTTGGTTGGGCTTGCCGGCTGGGGTGTTGCGACGCTGCTGGATCGCTTCACGGCGTCGGCGCGGACAATCTGGACATCACTGGGCATCATTGTGCTGGCCATGTCGATTGTTCCGCTGTTCGCTGTTCGCGGTGATGCATCCAGCCAGATCGCACTCAGTGTCCTGCACTGCGTCGCCGCGGCCGTCCTGATTCCCGGACTTCTTCCGGCGCGTCCGCCCCTGGGCCATCAGCGGTTAGAAGCCTAGCCGCACGCAAGCGGCACGGCGCCGCGGTGGATGCCGTGCTCGGCGTCACCGTGTTTCGGAAAAGATCGGCAGCACATGTCGCGCCAAGGTGCGCATCTGATCGCGCAGTTCGTCGACGGTGTTGGCAACGAATAACAGTGCGGTCAGGTGGTCGAGGCCGGCTGACCGGTATGCGTCGACCTTTTCGATCACCTGATCTATCGATCCCACTAGATTCATCTCGAGATAATCGTCGATATCGACTCCCCTGGTCATGGTGGACGACAACGACTTTCGGAAGACGTCGAATGACGAGTTGAAGAACTTGTCTCGCGCCTCTTCCTCCGTGTTGCCGATACATACCACCGACTGCAGTGCCGTGATGATCGTGTCGGAAGGACGGTCGACGGATTCGGCGTATCGAGTGATCTTGGCTCGGCCCTCGGCAATCTTGCCGGGGCCGATCTTCGCGGGCAGCCACCCCTGACACAGCTCTGCTGCGCGGCGCAACGATCCTTCGGCATTGCCGCCGGAATAGATGGGCAACGGGTTCTGAACCGGTTTGGGATAGCTTTCGACGTCTTCGAAATGCACGTACTTCCCGCGGTAGCTGACGCGTGGCCGCTCCCACAGTTCGCGTATCGATTCGATTATCTCTCGGGTGAGATCGGCGCGGTTGGCGTTAGCGGCGTCTGGGCGCACCGCCTCGAACTCATCGCGGTAACCGCCCACCGCGACTCCCAAAGTCACCCGGCCTTGGCTGAGTTGGTCCAGCGTAGCCACTTGTTTGGCCAACAGCACCGGATCCCGCAAGGGGAGCACCATGATTCCGGTCGTCAAACGCAGCGTCGAGGTTCTCGCAGCGATGTTGGCGAGCGTCATCAGCGGTTCGAAGTAATCCGGGGGGTGCGGCCACGCCCTGCGAACGAAAGCCATGGTGCTCAAGTGGTCGTTGCCGCCGGCGTCGTGGTAGCCCAGCTGTTCGGCTTCCATCGCGATATCGATCACATCTTTGGCGGTGGCGAATGGCACCGGATGCATCATCCCTGCGGTACAGGTGGGCAGTTCTACGCCGAATCTCATGAAAGCTTCCGTCCATCAATGCAACTAATGCCTACAACTGTAGGCCAACGTGCGTTGGTATTTCAAGGGTCGGCCGTGTGCCTCATCGTGAACAGCGGTCATCACCGCGTGCGACGAGCTGTCTGCGTTTTGGTCTTTTTAACTTCGCCGCCGGTCACCGGCGCGTCGAGGTCGCCGACGAGATAGTGCTGAAGCACGGGCCCCAGTGTGGAAGCGAGCGTCTCGCCATCCAACTCGGTCACCGCCGGCAACTCGAGGATGTAGCGGCAGTACGCCACGCCCAACACCTGCGTGCTCACCATCGCCGCGCGCCGGCGAGCCTGACGCCCCCGGCCGACCAAGCCCTGGACGAATGTGAGCAGCTGCTGCTCAAAAATCAACCGGAACTGCTCTGCCGCGGCGCTATTCGTTCCAGCGGAGCGGAGCAGCAAGGTGATGAACTCATCAGATAGCGCGCCTTCCCAGCGCGAGATGACATGGTGAGCAAGAAGTTTTCCCACCTGCTCCCGCGGCAGTGCCGCGGCCTCGGGCAGGTGCAAATCGACGTCTACCGCAGCGGCGAACAAACCTTCCTTGTTCCCGTAGTACCGCATAACCATCGACGGATCGATGCCGGCCGCGGCGGCGACGGCCCGAATCGTAGTGGCCTCGTAACCGCGACTAGCCAGCATTTGCCGTGCTGCAGTAAGTATCGCGTTTCTGGTCTTTTCGGATCGCTGAGTGAACGCCATGCGAACAAGTGTAGGCCAACATCGTTGGCACTCATCGATCCGTGGAACGGCGCCGACCGAGCAGTGGACATCGGGTCCGCCCCCGGCGGTCCCTATGCGCCGCTCGAACTGGCGGCTATGCCGCTGCGCGCGTTGAGGATCCCATGCAACGATCTGAAGGCCCGCCATGCCTTCGCGATGCCGAACTCAGCCACCTGCAAGATGACAGCGCGAACCTGCTCTTCGGTGGCGCCGTTGTTCAGCGCGAGCCCTACGTGCAGCCGCAGGGAGTCATCAAGCGTGCCGTTGAGCACGTCGGTCGCAATGGTCGCGAGCGCCCGTTCGCGCACGGATAGTTCGGAACGCCCCCAACGTGCCTCGAACTGCTTGCTGTAGAAGGCCGCGAAGCGGTCGTCGAGGTGGGCTAGCTGTGCGGCGGCGGTTTCGTCGAAATCGACCGGCGAGTTCGGTGTCGGCGGATCGGTTACAGCCTCGTGGGAACCTTCTACTTCAGCCAGCGTCATCAAGGCCTCAGCCGCTGTGGGATAACCCGCGTAAGGAGCCAGATGACGGACGGCCTCCCGCAGGGCTGTCAAGCTGACGCCCTGTGACAGCGCCATTTGCACATGGGTCTGCAGCGGGAACCCGAGACAGTGCGCGCACAAGTCTGCAGCGAGAAATACAAAGGCTTTCTCACGCATCGTCAATTCCGACAAGCCCCATGCGTGCTGCCCCACCTCGACGGCCATCTTGGCGAAATCCGCGTCGAGCTCGGCGATAGCCTCCTGGTTGGTTAAATTCATTGTGCAGCTCCTAGTACTGGCTGGGCGGCCGCGCCGAACTTCGTCGGCAAGCCGAATAGGCGAATGCGCATAGCGTCGAAGAGCCGGTCGGGAGCCCAGCCGGCCAACAAGGCCAGCAGCCGCCCATCCTTACCAACCACGTAACGGGTGCGTGGACGCTTTTTTCCCAACGCACGCAGCACGGCGCGGGCGACGACATCGGGATCGCTGCCCGATCTCTCGCGTGCAAGCGCGCGATCGGTCATGGCTTGGTAGGTATCGCCATACAGTTCTAGATGCGCCAAGCTCATCTTGGACATCACTCGCTTGGCGTCTTCCTCGACTTTTGTCACCGCGTCGGTGTGAATCGACGCCGGTTCGATGAGGACGACGTGAATTCCCCAGGGGCGCAATTCCATCCG
The DNA here is from genome assembly GCF_001672995.1 of Mycobacterium sp. 1482292.6. Classification (NCBI taxonomy): domain Bacteria; kingdom Bacillati; phylum Actinomycetota; class Actinomycetes; order Mycobacteriales; family Mycobacteriaceae; genus Mycobacterium; species Mycobacterium sp. 1482292.6. The sequence continues at coordinate 6,041 of NZ_LZKV01000190.1, forward strand.
CAGTGACTCGGTGATCGAGGCGAAGGCCCACTTTGACGACGCCAACGGCGCGCCGAATGGCAGGCTGAGCCGATCACCGATCGATCCGATGTTGACGATCCGTCCTGCACCAGCGCGCAGTAGTGGGAGAAACGCCTGAGTGACCGCGACTTGCCCGAAAACATTCACTTCATAGATACGCCGTAGATCGTCCAGCGGGATTGCTTCCATCGGCCACGTCATCCCGATCCCGGCGTTATTCACTAACGCGGCGATCCCGTAGTCGCCCACCGAACCGGCTACTTCGGCAACGGCGGCGCCGATGGAGGTCTCGTCGGTGACGTCGATGAGCACGGGCACCAGTTGCCCGTCAGTACGGCTGGCTTCCTGGACCAAGGCATGCCCATCTTGCCTGCGCCGCACGCCGGCGAAGACACAGTACCCGTGCGCAGCCAGTCGCAGGGCGCACGCCCTGCCGATGCCGGAGGAGGTTCCGGTCACCACCGCCGTTGGGCGCTGAACCTGTGAATGTATGGGTCGTGTGCCACCTCGTATCGCCATGTCAACAACTGTAGACCAACGTGCGTTGGCCATCAAGTGTTGGCTTTGGTCCGCGCTCTGTGGGCTAAGAGCGTCCCAGAAGGTGCACGCGGCGACGTGGGCTCCCCTTCAACAGCGCAATCCTCAACGGGTAGCGAGATGCGTTCCGGCCCAAGGCGTTTCGGGATTCGCGGAGACCGTGAGAGCCGCTCATCCCCACCAGAACGACGTGGCGATCGCCACGTAGAGCGCGATGAGCACTGCTCCCTCGAACCAGGTCGACTCGCCGTCAAAGGTCACCAGCACCGCGACCAGCGCCGACATAATCATCGACGCCAACAGCAGTGGCGAAAACACCAGATCGAAACCGGGCTGGCCGAGCCATACCGCCGCCAGGCAGACGATGGGGGCGATGGTGAGTGCGATCTGGACGGGCGACTGGAGGACCACCTGAACCGCGTAGTCCATCTGGTTCTTGGCCGCCAGCTGAATGCCGACAAAATTCTCCACCGCGTTGCCGGCAATGGCCACGATCACCAGACCGGCGAACACCTCGTTGATGCCCACTGCATGCATCGCTGGCTCTAGGGCGGCGACGAACCATTCCGACACGAAGGCCGCACCGATACCGGCGAGGGCCAGCACGCCGATGGCCATCGCCAACGGCCACTCGCCGTGTGCCGTCGCGGCGCTGGCAGCTTCGGCCGAATCGGGGCTGGCCACTATGGGAGAGGTCGCTCTCGAGGGTTTATCACCAGCTTGCAGCGCCGAATCGGCGGCCCGCTTTCCGAGCGTGGCGGGCAGCGAGAGTGCGAACAGCGCGAGCATGACGATGGAGACGACGACCGACACCGCGCGTTCGTGCTGTTGCGCCGGGGTGTGCATCGCAGCGGTCAACGAGGGGACGGCCAGGATGAACACCGCGAGGGTGAACATCAGTCCGAGCGTGCGTCCGTCGTCGGCGGCGAAGCGCTGACGGCCGTGCCTGATCCCGCCGGCCACGAATGCCAGCCCGAGCACCAGCAGGGCGTTGGAGAGAATCGAGCCGACGATGGTGGCCTTCACCACGCCGTAAAGACCTGCCTTGAGCGCGAACAGGATGACGAACAACTCGGGCAGGTTTCCCAGCGCCGTCTGCAGTATCCCAGTGGCGTTGGGCCCGAGCCGGTCTCCGACCGCCTCCACCGAACGGCCGACCAGAGATGCCAGTGTGGCCAACGCGAGTGCGGAGATGGTGAACGCCAGCAATGCATTCGCGTGGGCGAAGTTGAGAACCCCGGCTGCCATGGACGCGATCACGGTGAGGGTGATCATGATGCGGTCGCGCCGGGTCAGCAGCGGTGGCCGTTCGGGATGGGTGGTCGTCACGCGCCTCTCCTCTGATCGCGCTGAAGTTTTCCACACCGAATGGTCGCGCCGAAACCACGCTGGTTCCGCTGCCGCGACCTCGACATACTGCCGAATCCGGGGGTCAACGCCATTCGCGGCGCGACGATGTGCCGCTTCCACGGTGGCGCAGCCGCCCACGTAAAGCGCGAGGCGCGCGAACGGCATGAGCGTGCCGCTGACCGGATGGCCAAGGAACTTCTAGGGATCGCCACTGACGGTCTCGCCTAACCGCGAGCGCAGCGAAAAGAGACTCATAATCCGTCGGTCGCGGGTTCGAGGCCCGCCCGCCCCACCGCAATGCGTTGTATGGCGTAGGCAGATGGCTGGCACATCATCACCGGCCGGCGGACGCATTCATCGGCACGCCGGAGCAGCTCGCCGATCATGTCGTCGCGTGGCAGGACGCAGGCGCGGCCGACGAGTTCGCGAGCGTGGGATCGACGCTGTCGCAGAAGATTACGACGTTCATCGACCAGGTCGTGCCTGTCCTGCAGCGGCGGGACCGAGTCCGTACCGAGTGCGCCGGGTCCACATTGCGCGATCACCGTGGGCCTGAACGACCGGCTAAACGGTCTGTTCCTTAAAACTCGTCGCGATCAACAACGAAGCGAACTTGACAGGCTTTGTGAATGTTGCCGGGGCGGAAGCCCACGACGTCGGTATCGACGACCCGGAGGCCCAGACTATTGAATATTGATTGCCACTCGCTCACCCGTTTGAACTGGCAACCGAAATTCATATCGACAAGCCCTTGGGCGACAGCGTTACCAAAGAAATCGATAAGCACGAGCGTCTGAAATTGATCGCGTACATCCAGCTTATTAAATTCGGTTAGCTCGATCTGCTCCGCTGCGACCCCTGGGGGTGCTGCGGGAACAGCATACGTGTCTTCCTCGATAATCAACCGCCGTGCCACACGCCGCAAATTTGTCAGCAATGGAATCAAGTCGGGTTCATCAACATGATGAAGGACGGTTTTGACGATCGCACTGTCGAACGCGTCGTCCGCATAGGGGACGTCAACGGGTGAAGCCATCTGCCGAAACGGCAGATGTGCGGCCTCAGCGCCGCGGTAGTCCATCACGTCGGTGGTGTAGCAGTCGAAGCCGGCGCGCGCGATCAGCGCAGCTAAATGACCGCGGCCGCTGCCGAAATCGAGTACTGTGCTGCCGTTGATGGCGTCTGCGAAATTGTTGAAGTCCTGCACCGGCTTACGCTGTGACTTATACGCCGAGTAGCCCTCGCTGAACCAGGAGCCGTCTCCCTCCGATGCGAAGAATCGTTCGTGCACCTCTTCGGCTGCTTCATAGAGTTCACACCCGTTAGCGGCTGCCAGTAAATACTTACGTGCGTCCTCCAGGGTTGAACGCACGTCGCCGGAATAATCTGGAAAATGGGATTTGTAACTTCTTTCCAGCACTGACAAAGTGAAGTTCAGGGCCGTGGTTCCGTGCTGTAAAGTGTCGTGAATGAACTCGTATTGAGCACGTTTGGTGGCTGTTGACACCAACAATCCTTTCGTCACGCATGCTTCAAACGCCTGACGCGGCATCGTCGGGTAGCGGCAGGCGGAGGCCAAAGCAACTAATTCAACGCCTTGTATCAGTACAACGCAAATTGAAGGTATTTAGCTAAAAGCTGACCCGATTCGGCTTTACAGCAGTGCTAAACACGCGTAGGGCAAAGAAAGCCGGCCTAATGGTGAGCCGCATTCTTTGCGCATGCCGCTTTAGCGAAAGCCGTTTGACGTGCGGTTCTCATCGCCGGCGACCCAAGTGCTTCGTCCGCCGCGGCCTGTCCAACGTCGAGCACCCTCGTTGACGGCAAACCTCGCGCGTGCCCGGGTACCTTGCGTCGCCGAGTATCAGGCCCTGGGATGCAATGGTTGAAACGAAGTGTCATGTGAGCCAGCGCATTTCGGAGAATGAATGTGGGCAGCGACACACCCTCCCGATGCTTGGACCCGGACCCTACTAGGGTGCTGCCTATGGCGGTGCTGCACGGCAGAAGAATCTTGTTCGACATCGATGGCACCCTGGTTGACTCAACCGCCACAGTCGAACGGTCCTGGGGGACGTGGGCCGAGGAATACGGCGTCGACTATGAAGAGGTACTCAAGGTCTGTCATGGCAGGCGGACCGAGGACACCGTCGCGCAATTCGTCGTACCGCACGACCGACTCGCAGCGACAGCCCGGCTACTCGCTCTGCAAGAGCAGGCTGATCTCGATGGTGTCCTGGCGCTACCGGGAGCACGCCGATTGCTTGATGCCCTGCCGCATAGTCACTGGGCTGCAGTGACTTCGGGGCCGCGCTCGTTGATGGCTGCCCGACTGGCGGCAGCGCGGCTCCCCGCTCCGAAATTGTTGATCGGTGCAGAGGATGTATCGGACGGCAAACCGAATCCCGAGAGCTACCTTAAAGCGGCCGCCGCGCTGGGCCTCGACGCCCGGGAATGCGTCGTCGTGGAGGATGCGCCCGCGGGCGTCGGCGCTGGGCGGGCAGCGGGGGCCCAAGTGCTCGCCGTCACGACCACTCACCACGCGACCCAACTGACAGACGCCGACATCGTCGTGGCCGATCTATCCTGCGTCGATGTCGAGGTCACCGAGATCGGTGTCGCCTTGCTGATCAACTAAAGCGGTAACGGCCCGCGCCGCAACGCAGGTTTAAGAACCGAGGCCGTCACTGCCGAGCCCGTAGGCAAAGCTTGACAAGAAGGACAGCAGCCAGCCTGAACGGTCTCACCTAATCCGACCACGAGGTGGAGGACGCGGGCCGGGTGAAATAGTGACTACGGATCGCGGGTATTCGGCTAGCAAGATGACGCAACTGTCCGATCGAAGTACCGACGAAATCGACCCATGCGTGCGTGTTTACGGGGCGCGGGTCCACAATCTGCGGGGAGTCGACGTCGTGGCGCCGCGCGACGCGCTCGTCGCGTTCACCGGCATCTCCGGATCCGGCAAATCGTCGTTGGCCTTCGGCACCATCTATGCCGAAGCCCAGCGCCGCTATTTCGAATCGGTCGCCCCGTACGCCCGCCGCCTGCTATTGCCCACCGGCGCGCCGAAGGTGGATGACATCACCGGGCTACCCCCCGCCGTCGCGCTGCAGCAGCGCCGCGGTTCGTCGACGTCGCGGTCGACGGTCGGCACCGTCACCACCCTGTCGAACCTGTTGAGGATGCTGTTCTCCCGCGCGGGGACCTACCCGCGGGGAGCCACGGAACGACTGGACTCCGATGCGTTCTCGCCGAACACCGCCGTGGGGGCGTGCCCGGAATGCCACGGGCTTGGCCGAATTCATCGGGTGACCGAACAGACGCTGGTGCCGGACCCGTCGCTGACCATCCGCGAAGGCGCCGTGGCCGCATGGCCCGGCGCGTGGCAAGGCCAGAACCTGCGCGACATCCTCGTCACGCTGGGGTATGACATCGACAAGCCATGGCACAAACTCCCCAAGCGGCAACGCAATTGGATTCTGTTCACCGATGAACAACCAACGGTCGAAATCGATCCGGGCCAACACCCCGTGCAGGCCGATTATTACTACAACGGCACTTTCTCCAGCGCCGAACGTCATGTCCGCCACACGTTGGCCAACTCCCATAGCGCGATGATGCGTCGGCGCGTGTTGCAATTCGTCGACACCGTCGAGTGCCCGGTATGCGACGGTTCGGGGTTGCGGCCCGAGGCGCTGCGGGTGACTTTCGCCGGGCGCACCATCGCCGACTACACGGCGATGCCGTTGGCCGACCTCGCTGATACGTTGCGCCCGACGGCTTCTCGGACCGACGCCGCCGCCGCGTACGAGTCCACGCAATCCGGTGAGCTGACCGAAGTGGCGACCATGATCGCCGCCGACCTCGTTGCCCGCCTGCAGGTGCTCATAGATCTCGGCCTCGGCTACCTGACGCTCAGTCGCCGCACGCCGACGGTGTCACCCGGCGAACTGCAGCGGTTGCGGCTGGCCACTCAGCTGCGCGCCGGCTTGTTCGGCGTCCTCTATGTGCTCGATGAGCCGTCGGCCGGACTGCACCCGGCCGACGCCGAACCGCTGCTCGACGTGCTCGATCGCCTACGTCGCGCAGGCAATTCGGTATTTGTGGTCGAGCACGACATGGATGTTGTGCGCCGTGCCGACTGGATCGTCGACGTGGGCCCGGGGGCCGGCGAGCTGGGCGGGGGTGTGCTCTACAGCGGGCCGGTGCCGGGTCTTGCCGACGTCGAGGAATCGGTCACCCGTCACTACCTTTTCGAGAACGCCGGCCCGGCGCCTCGCCAACCGCGCACGCCGTCCGGGCGGCTGCGGCTGGGCGGAATCTGCTTCCACAATCTGAGAGACCTCGACGTGGACCTGCCGCTCGGCGTATACACGGCGGTCACCGGAGTGTCCGGTTCAGGCAAGTCGACACTTGTCGTCAAGGTCCTCGGTGACGTCGTGCACAGCCAGCTCGGCACCGGACGAGCGGCCGACCCGGCCGAATCCGATGACGACGAAACCGACAGCGGCGTAGTCGATCTCGATCACGATGCGAGTGCCGGTGTGACGGTAGAAGGCGCCGAGCAGATCAACCGGCTGGTCTCCGTGGACCAGCGCCCGATCGGACGCACACCGCGCTCGACGCTGGCGACCTACACCGGCTTGTTCGACGCCGTGCGCCGTGAATTCGCCGCGACCCCAAAGGCGCGTCGCCGCGGTTGGACGGCGGGCAGGTTTTCCTTCAACGTGGCTGAAGGTCGCTGCCCCACCTGTCAGGGGGAGGGGTTCGTCTCGGTCGAATTGTTGTTCCTGCCAGGCACATACGGCACCTGCCCGGCGTGTCAAGGAGCACGTTACTCCGACGAGACACTCGAGGTGCGCTATCGCGACCGGACGATCGCCGACGTGCTCGCGATGACCGTCGATCAGGCCGCGAAGTTTTTTGCCGACGTCGCCAGTGCCGCGCGGAGCTTGACCACGCTGCAAGAGGTCGGACTGGGGTACCTGCGTCTCGGACAGCCCGCGACCGAGCTCTCGGGTGGCGAGGCGCAGCGGATCAAGCTCGCCGCCGAACTGCAGAGACCCCGCCGAGGGCATACCCTCTACGTCCTCGACGAGCCGACCACCGGGCTGCATCCCGCCGACGTCGATCTGCTCGACCGTCAGCTGCACCGCCTGGTCGACGCGGGCAACACCGTCGTGGTGGCCGAGCACGACATGCGGATGGTCGTGGGCGCCGACTGGGTGATCGACCTGGGGCCGGGGGCCGGCAGCGACGGCGGTCGGGTCGTCGCGGCGGGGCCGCCGCAGAAGGTGGCCCGCGCAAAACCCAGTCGCACGGCGCCCTACCTCGCGAAGCGGTTGGCGCCGTCCGTTACTTGCTGACGAAGTTATCGACGGGTTCAGGCGATCTGGACAGCCGCTTGTTCGAAGTATTGGTTGTAGGCAAGGTAGACCGGTTTCTTCCCGGTCCGCTCTAGAAACTCCTGGACTGCCCTGAACTCATGTTCCTGGGCGCCCGGATAGTTATAAAACTCATCAAACACGATGACGGTACCTGACACGATATTGTCGCCCAACAGGCTGAAAATCTCTTGCGTCGATGCGTAAATATCGCAATCTATATGCAGGAAAGCGATGGGAGTGGTTTTCAGAATTCGCTTTTTGAATTCCGGAAGGGTTTCGTGGAACATGCCCTTGACCAGAGCTACGTTATGGAGCACGGGCGGCATCCACCCCTCGGCGTTGGCCCGGAAAGTACCTTGGGGAACCGTGATATCGGTGCGGGTCCATCGTTCCGGAAGGCCGTCGAACGAATCGAATCCCCAGATGCGCTGTCCGGGGTTGAGCGCGGCAATGAAGTTGATGGTTCTTTCGGTGCACACGCCCATCTCCAAGAATGCGCCTCGCAGCGTCACGTGGTCAGAGCCGTATTTGAGCAATTCCGCATCGGTGTCGAGAGCTTCGGCATCGCCGAAGTGCTCGGCCACCATCGTCCGCGCTGTCGGCGATTCTCGATAGTCCTTGTCCATCGGGTAGAAGTTGAGGATTTGATGGCCGTGGTGCCATTCCTCGCTCACTATCGCATATTTACCAATTTGGCCCAATCGAATCCGCTGCTACACGGGTAATCTGACGCCACCGACGGCTCCATGCGCTCAACCTCCTCGCCGGAAGACGCAGCGTGATTTATCGGCAGCGTAGAGGCTTGGCAATCAATTCACGACGGATTGTGGAATCCCATCGGCCACCCGCGGATGGTCTCGATCCACGCGCTCGACGGCGAAACCCACGCTCGGCATCGCCGCGAACTGCCGTCACCGCCCACGACGCGCGGTCTCACTACCGCCGTGTGGCGACATTGCTGACGAGACACGAAAAATTTGATCCACCGTTGCGACCGTTAGCGCAGTACTCTTTTTGTGCCAGCATCTCCGTGAAGGAGAGGGATCGTGGGATCTCAGAGAGTCGTCGGTAGTCAGGCGGATCGGCTCCCGTTGGCCGCGCGGGCCTCAGCAGTGCCCGCGACGATCCTCGAACTAGGCGGTCGGTATCCGGGGGCCGCGGTGTTGTTCGCGGCGCCGCTGACGGTTGCCGGCATTTGGGGGATGGTCACGCGCCCGTCGTTGGCATTGCCGCTGGTGCTGCTGGCCGGCGTGGCCTTGGTGTTGATCGATTTCCTGGCGGGCCCGTACCGGGTGGCCGAGCAAAAGGCGCGGGTCGCCGGCGCCCAGAAGCCGAGCCGTCAGCCGATACTGAACCAGCCCAGGATGCAGTTCACACAGACGCCGCCGCGGCAGAAGGTAGAACCCCAGGCAGGGGTGCAGGCAGAAGCCGCCGCCGCTCAGGCGCTGGCCGCGGAAGCCGAAGCGGTGGCCGCCGAGGCGCGGGCCCGCGCCGACGCTGCCGCAGCCGAAGCCCTGGCCGCGGAGGCCGAAGCGCTGGCCGCGGAAGCCGAAGCCCTGGCCGCCGAGGCGCGGGCGCAGGAAGAAGCGGCCGCGGCCGAAGCGCTGGCGGCCGAACCCGAGGCGGTGGCCGCCGAGGCGCGGGCGCAGGCCGAGATCGCCGCGGCGGAAGCGCTGGCCGGCGAGGCGCGCCAGCGGGAGCGGGCGCGCGCGGAAGCCATCGCTGCCGAAGCGCTGGCCGCGGAGGCGCGCAAGCGGGCCGAAGTCGCCGAGGCCCACGCGCTGGCCGCCGAGGCCCGCAAGCAGGCGAAGGCCGCCGAAGCGCACGCGCTGGCCGCCGAAGCCCGCAAACGGGCCAAAGCCGCCGAACCGGAAGCCTTGGCCGCCGAGGCCCGGGCGCATGCGGAAGCCACCGAGACCCAGGCCCTGATCGCGGAGGCCCGGGCGCGGGAGCTGGCGCGCGCGAAGGCCGCCGAAGCCGAAGCGGCGGCCATCGAGGCGCGCAAGCAAGCCGAAGCCGCGGAAGCGCAAGCGCTGGCCGCGGCGGCGCGCAAGCGGGCCGAAGCCGCCGAAACCGAGGCCCTGGCGGCCGAAGCGCGAAATCGGGCAAAGGCCGCCGAGGCCGAAGCGCTGGTAGCCGAGTCGCGGGCGCGCGCCGAAGCCGCCGAGACGCAGGCCGCGGCTGCCGAGGCCCGGGTACGGGAGCGGGCGCGGGCCGAAGCCGCCGAGGCCGAGGCCCTGGCCGCCGAGTCGCGCGCACGCGCCGAAGCCGCCGAAACGCGAGCCCGGGCCGCCGAGGTCTGGGCGGGAGCCGAAGCCGCCGAGGCCCAAGCTCGGGCCGCCGAGGCGCGGGCGCGGGCAATCCGGCTGCGGCTGGAAGCTGATGCCAAAGCCAAGCGGCAAGGGAACAAACCGTAGGCGAAAGTGCTGTCCTGTCCGCCCGCGGGTCGAAAGATTTGGGATCGGTAGCGAACCCGAGCCGGTGCGATTGCCCATGCAACGACAACGCAGACGACAGCGACCAGGAGAACCCACCATGAAGCGAACACTCACCGGAGCACTGCTGTCGGGCACCGTGGTCCTGGGAAGTCTCGGGCTGGGCACCGGTGTCGCCCAGGCCGACCCGGGAACGGGCATCTGTAATCAGTTGGCCATGTGCAGCTACATCTGGTGTCCCGGGAGTCCGCTGCCGATGCCGGACGTTGTATGGGACATGAACACGTGCCACCACTACTACGGCGGGAGCCTCGGACATCCGGGGACCGAGGGGGGCATTCAAGTCGGCGCGCACATTCTGGAGGGGGACCCGTCCCCGGCGAACACCTGTAACGGATCCCCCATCTGCTTGCCCGGTCTGTAAGAGGCCCTGACCTGTCGACGTGTGGAAAGCCGGCGCCTGGGTATCTTGGCGAGCGTATGTCTACAGCTCGAACGCAACCGGATCAGCGCGAACTCGACGGCGTCCTGGGGACCATCGACGCCATCTCCCAGGCCTTCGCGGCCAAGATCGTCGGGCAGCGCGAACTACGCGAGTCGCTGCTGATCGGCCTGCTTGCCGGCGGCCACATCCTGCTCGAAAGCGTGCCGGGCCTGGCCAAAACCACCGCCGCCAAGGTGCTCGCCGAGTCGATTCACGGCCGGTTCCAACGTATCCAGTGCACGCCCGACCTGCTGCCCAGCGACATCATCGGCACCCAGCTCTACGACTCGGCGACCAACTCGTTCGTCACCCAGCTCGGTCCGGTGCACGCCAACATCGTGCTGCTCGACGAGATCAACCGGTCCAGTGCGAAGACGCAGAGCGCGATGCTCGAGGCGATGGAGGAGCGGCAGACCACGATCGCCGGGCAGGTGCACCCGCTGGCGGATCCCTTTCTGGTCATCGCCACCCAGAACCCCGTCGACCAGGAGGGCACCTATCCGCTCTCCGAGGCGCAGACCGACCGCTTCCTGCTCAAGGAGATCGTGCGCTATCCCTCCCCGCAGGAGGAGGTGGAAGTCATGATGCGGATCGACGCCGGCGTCTACGACAAGGGGCGCCCGGCCCCGCCGGTGGTCAGCCTCGACGACGTGCTGCGCCTGCAGGACGTGGTGCGCCACGTCCACATGGACCGCGCGCTCATGCTCTACGCCAGCCAGCTTGTCGACGCGACGCGTCACCCCGAGCGTGCGTTGCCCAAGCAGATCGCGCGCCTGGTCGAATACGGCGCCAGCCCACGCGCCACGATCGCGTTCTGCAAGGCGGCCCGCGCGCAGGCCGTGCTATCCGGGCGCGCACACGTGCTGCCCGAGGACATCGCAAAACTCGCCCACCGGGTGCTGCGGCACCGACTGATCCTCGGATTCGAAGCGGCCAGCGCCGATATCACCGCCGAGGTCGTGGTCGACGCCGCGCTGCGGGCCGTCCGGGTCCCCTAGGGGCCACAGGGCCATCGTGGGCAAACATCTCAACCGGGCGAAAGCCCACTTCGGCACCGACACCCGCGGTCTGCTCGAAGGTGGGCGCTACGCGCTATTGCATACGCGCAGCATGGAATTCGACGACCTGCGCCCATACGTTCCCGGCGACGACGTCCGCGACATCGACTGGAAGGCGTCCGCGCGCTCGGGCGGCGTGCTCATCAAGCGGTTCGTCTCCGAAAAGCACCACAAGATCCTGCTCGTCGCCGACGCCGGCCGCAACATGTCGGCGCTCGCCCCGAGCGGAGAGTGCAAACGCGATGTCGCCGCGCACATCATGGGCGCGGTGGGATTGATCGGCCTACGGCGATCCGATCAGATCGGCATGGTTTACGGTGACCGCCGCGGCTGTGTGAACATCCCGCAGCGGCGCGGCGAGTCGCACATCGAGGGGCTGCTGCACCGCTGGTATCAGCACACGACGGCCGGCCCCGGCCGCAGCGACATCGCCGCCCAACTCGATTACGTCGCAACGCATTACCGGCACACCATGCTGATCATCGTGGTGTCGGACGAACCCGAGGTCGACGACCGACTCGGTGAAATGCTTACCAGGCTGACCGGGCGCCACGACATCATGTGGGCGATGGTGTCGGACATGCCCGCCGTGGGACCCGACGACACCGACGGATATGACGTGGCCACCGGACGCTTCGTCTTGAACGGCGCCGACCTCGGACCGCGCGTCGTTGCCGCCTACCGCCGCGCGGAGCGGGCCCGCCGCGCCCGCCTCGATGCCTTCCTGACCGCGCACGCGATCCCGCACGCAATTGTCGCGGGCAGCAACGACATTCGGCGCGAACTCGTCCGCCTGACCGAGGTGGCCGCTCGTGCCGGATGATCTGCTGCGCCATCTGTTCGGTCCACAGCCCTACTCGCCGTGGTGGCTGTGGCTGGCCGTCCTAATGCTCCTCGCCGTCATCGGTTGGTATGCGGGTGTCTTCGTGTGGACGCTGCCGTCGCAGCGGTTGCGGCGCATCCCCGTCGTGCGGCGGATGCATGCCCGGGTGATCCGCCGCCGGTTCGCCCGTCGCGTACAGGGCATCGCCGAGGAGCACGACGCCGGGCAGATCTCGGCGCCGGCGGCGTGCGCCGCGATCAGCCGAACGGTGCGCAGCTTTCTGCATCAGACGACCGGGGTGCGGGCCCAATACCTGCAAGTCGGTGCCATGGCCGACGCGAACCTCGCCGGGGCCGCACCGCTGTTGACCCGGCTCGGTGATGCGCAGTTCAACGCCGAGTCACGAGTCGACGTCGCCGACGTGAGCGCGCGGGCGCAGGAGTTGATCCGGTCGTGGACCTGAGGTGGTGGCCGGTAGCGGCCATCGGCGCGGCCACCGTTGCCGCGGTGGTCGCGCTGGCGGCGCTGCTTCCGATGACCGCGGCTCGCCGGCGGCTACGGCCGCTGGCCAACATCGCACGGCTGACCCGGTTGCCCGAGTACGCCAAAATCGCTCGGCTGCGGTCCCTCTCGACGATCGTGACCCTGGTGGTGCTGACGGTCATGTTCGGCGCCGCAACGTGGGCCGCGGCCCGTCCGAGCGTGGCGCGCAACGACTTCGACGCCGCTCACCCCGAAGACATCATGGTGTGCGTCGGGCAACCGGTGGCCGATGCGGCCACCGCCGAACTGCTCGACTACTTCGCGCGCCAGGCCGCGGCGTCACCTCAGGCGCAACGCATCGGCCTGACATCGGTCAACCGCCGCGTGGTGCCACTGACCCGCGACCATCAGTACGCCGCGGCGCAATTCGCCGACTACCTCGGCGCCCATCAGGCCCACCCGTCATTCGCCCCGCCGGTGCCGTACTCGGACTACGCCGCCAGCGTGAATGACGTTCTGGCGCTGTGCCTCTCAGGATTTCCGTCCACCGAGCATCCCAATACGCACCGGCGCTCGGTGATCTACCTTGGACCGTCGGATCTACGTGCCGCGGCGGAGCAGCGCGCCGTACTGTTCGCCGATGGCAGCGTTCGGGCCCTGGCCCAACGGACCGGGGCGCAGATCAATGTGATCGACACCGCCCCGTCGCCGGCGAGCGGTTCCCTGGCCGCGCTCACCCGGCAGACCGGCGGCGGGTACGCCGCGGCGGGCACGACGTCGGTGACCACGGCGCTCAACGGGATTCGGGCGCACGCCCCGCCGGCGCGCACGGCCGACGGCGCCGTGGTGACGGCGGACTTCCGGGACGCGCCGGCGGTGCCTCTGGCGATCGCGCTGCTGTCGGCGGCCGTGCTCTCGGTGGCTCTGTTGGTGTTGCGCCGATGACGTTTCAACCCCTGCTGCCCGGGCCGATCCTCGCGGTCGTCGCCGGTGCCCTTGCCCTGGCCCGCCTGGTGGCGCTGTGGCGGGTGCTAGCGTCGGCGGGAAGCCGCCGCCGCCGCGCGGTGCTGCGCTGGACGGGCGTGACCCTGGCGGTGCTGCTGCTCATCATCGCGACCACCCGCCCGGCGCTGCTGAACGACAACCGCCAAGACGCGACGCCGGCGGCCGGCGCGGCTCTCAACGTGTTCCTCGTCGTGGATCGGTCGGCAGACTCGAATATCGAGGACTACGGCAACGGCGAACCGCGGATCGCGGGGATGCGCGACGACATCGCGGCATTGACCAAGCAATACCCCGCGGCGCGGTTCGCGCTGATCACCTTCGATTCGAAGGCCTCCCTCGATTGGCCGCTGTCCGAGGATGTTTGGAGTCTACGACCGACCGTCGCGGCGCTCGGTTCGAGTAACGCAGGTCGCGACGCGAACGCTGGAGCGGCGGACAACGTGCTGCGCTACCAACTGATCCAGGCGACGCAGCAATATCCGGGGTCGCGAAACGTGGTGCTCTACTTCGGTTCGGGTGCGCCCGGATCCCAGGCGCCGCAGGACGACTTCACCGTCATGCGGGGGACGGTGAGCGGGGGAGCGGTGCTGGGATACGGCCGCAGCGACGCGATCGACGAAGCCGAATTGCGCAGGCTGGCAGCACAACTCGACATTCCCTACGTCCACCGGGATCGTGGACGGCCCTTCCGGCCGGACCTGCCCGATTCACCGCGCCGCGTCGAGGCCGACCGGATCGAGCTGTATTGGTTGCCCGCGCTGCTGGCGGCGGGGCTGCTGCTCGCCGAGATCTACCTTTCGGTCCGAGAGTTCCGGCGGGGCCGGATCGCCCGACGGGACTTGGTGTCATGACGCGCAGACCGGCGCGCTTGCGGCTGCGACGACGCCTTGTCATCTACTCGGCCCCGCTGACCGTCCTGGCGCTCTTGATCGCCGTCAAACTGATCTCGGTTGCCGTGGTGGGGCATTGGGCCGCTTCCTCTTTCGCCCGCGGCGATGGGAGCGCGGTGCGAGCCGACGCGGCGATTCTCGGCGTGGCCAACCTGGTGGAACCGGCGAAGGCGCCGTTCGCCGCGGGCGCCGCTGCCGTGCTCGACGGCCGACTCGAGGACGCCGACGCCCACTTCGCCGACGCGCTGGCCCGCAGCGGCACCGCCGGCTCATGCCCGGTGCGGGTCAACCTCGAACTGGTCCGCGAAACTCAGGGCGACCGGGCAGCGGCGGCGGGGGACCGCGTACGCGCCGACGAACGCTACGCGAGTGCGCTGGCCGCCGTCGACGCCGCGCCGGGCGGCTGCTTTTCCGGCAACGCCGACCCGGACCCGCAACGGCGCGCCATCCGTGACGACGCGGCAAACAGGTTGGCGGTTAAGAGAAGTGCGCTCAACGCGCCGCCGGAAGCGCCGCCACCCCCGCCACGGCAACCGAGATCAGTTTGACGGCGATCAAGAGCGCCAGGACGGTCAGCGGGGCCGAGTAGATGACAAGGCGT